>JBDHRB010000021.1:0-12534 GCA_039807355.1 Candidatus Competibacteraceae bacterium | reverse complement strand
TTGGTATCGATCTGGGTAAAAACTCTTTCCATATTCATTGCCAGGATCGTCGCGGGAAGGCTGTTTACCGTAAAAAATTTACCCGGCCAAAGTTGATCGAATTTTTGGCGACATGCCCCGCTACAACCATCGCAATGGAAGCCTGTGGCGGTTCTCACTTTATGGCACGCAAGTTGGAAGAGTTGGGGCATTCCCCAAAGCTGATATCACCACAATTTGTCCGCCCGTTCGTTAAAAGCAATAAAAACGACTTTGTCGACGCCGAAGCTATTTGTGAAGCTGCATCGCGTCCGTCTATGCGTTTTGTGCAGCCCAGAACGGAATCTCAGCAGGCAATGCGGGCTCTGCATCGTGTCCGTGAATCCCTGGTTCAGGATAAGGTAAAAACAACCAATCAAATGCATGCTTTTCTGCTGGAATTTGGCATTAGCGTTCCCCGAGGAGCTGCCGTTATTAGCCGACTGAGTACCCTTCTTGAGGACAATAGTTTGCCTCTTTACCTCAGCCAGTTATTGCTGAAATTACAACAGCATTATCACTATCTTGTTGAGCAGATTAAAGATTTGGAATCCCAGTTGAAACGAAAGTTGGACGAAGATGAGGTTGGACAGCGCTTGCTGAGCATTCCCTGCGTCGGAACACTGACAGCGAGTACTATTTCAACTGAGATTGGCGACGGGAAGCAGTACGCCAGCAGCCGTGACTTTGCGGCGGCAACAGGGCTTGTACCTCGGCAGTACAGCACGGGAGGTAGGACGACATTGCTGGGAATTAGTAAGCGAGGTAATAAAAAGATCCGAACTTTGTTGGTTCAATGTGCCAGGGTATTCATACAAAAACTGGAACACCAGTCTGGCAAATTGGCCGATTGGGTCAGGGATTTACTGTGCCGGAAAAGCAACTTTGTCGTCACTTGTGCTCTGGCAAACAAGCTGGCCAGAATAGCCTGGGCCCTAACGGCACGACAGCAAACTTATGTAGCATAACGGCAGAAATACACCGGTTTAAAGAATTACTGATCTGGTTTTGCGAATACTGATATTGATGATACTAACGGCCCACCGGCCTGTTGAGGAACCTGTAAAACGGAAAGGCTCATTGAAGCCGTATATTTTCTGGAGGTTCATCAGGCGCGGAACTCATCAAGGCGCGGGAATAAAATCCCATTCAGACGCCGGATAGATTCAAGCAAGCCAACTTGTCGTCAAAATCGGTGTTGCAAAAACGGGAGTGACCATAGATTCCGTTTTCTGAGACGACCCCTGGCTGCGCGCCTACGACTTCACGACTGACCGCGGCGCCATGGCGCTCAATGACTACGCCCGCTCCAACGACCCCTTTACACGGGTCGGCCGGCAGCAGGTCGCTGTCGACGTCTCCAGCGTCATCCGCGCGTCCCCGGACAGCTTCCGCGTCGCCTGGGTCGAGCGCCGATACGAAAATGGCCAGCTCGCCGAGACCACGCGCTGGACCGCGATCCTGACGATCGTCGTGCAGATCCCCCGAAACGCCGACCGGCTCAGGGCGAACCCGCTCGGCATCTACGTCAACGCCATCAACTGGTCACGGGAGCTTGGGCAATGAAGCCGTATTTCCGTAAAGCCGGAAACCCGGCTTCACACACACACGTACTCCCGGCTCTCCGTAGAGCCGCATTCCCGGTCGTTCTGCTAGCGGCGACCGCGCTCGCGGGCTGCGCGACCACCAATCCGCCGCCGGAGATTTCCTACGACAATGCGGCTCCGGCGGTGCAGACCGTCGATCCACCCGCGCCGGTCACCGTGGTCGAGCTGCCCCGGCCGCTGCCGCTGCCTGGCCAATTGCAGCGTGTGGAGGAGACGCGGCGTGCCCCGGAGCCTTCTAATCCGACCGCTCGCGTCAACCAGGCAAACGAGGCGGCACGAGTCCAGCCGGTGCGCGACGGCTTCATTAACTCGATGCAGGTCTACCCGTGGACTCAAGGGGCGCTTTATCAAGTCTATACCGCCGTCGGGCAGATCACCGACATCGCGCTCCAACCCGGGGAGCAGCTTGTCGGCGCAGGCCCGGTGGCCGCCGGCGACACAGTGCGCTGGATCATCGGCGACACCGAGAGCGGATCGGGGGCAACGCGCCAGATCCACATCCTAGTAAAGCCCACCCGCGCCGACCTGATGACAAACCTCGTCATCAACACCAACATGCGCACCTATCACATGGAGCTGCGCTCGACAGAGCGCACCTATATGGCGTCGGTCTCATGGCAGTATCCGCAAGACCAGCTCATTGCGCTGCGCCGTCAGAACGCCGAGGCGCAGGCGGCCCAGCCGGTGGCGAGCGGCGTCGATCTCGCGAACGTCAACTTCCGCTATGCGATCGAGGGCGACCGTGCGCCGTGGCGGCCGCTGCGCGCCTTCGACGACGGACGCCAGGTCTTTATCGAGTTTCCGCGCGGCATCGGTCAGGGCGAGATGCCGCCACTCTTCGTCGTCGGCCCCGAGGGCAACACCTCTGAGCTCGTGAACTATCGCGTTCGCGGCCACCACATGATCGTTGATCGTCTGTTCGCGGCTGCCGAACTTCGCTTCGGCTCCGGCCGCGAGCAGAAGCGCGTCAGGATCGTCCGCACAGACGGGAGGCCGACCTCGTGAGCGAGAACCCGCCCCGGATTGAGGAAGTGCCGGACGACGATGCGCAGCCCCTGACCGGCGAGCCGGTCGGGCCTGCGCCGATGCGGCTGCGGGCCGAACCGCCCCGCGTCACCCGGTTGTCGCGGAAGGTTCTCGCCGGCCTCGGTCTTGTCGCCAGCGTCGGGCTCGGAGGTGCGCTGATCTACGCGCTTCAGACCCGCGACGCCGGTCGGCCGAACGACGAACTCTATTCGACCGAGAACCGCTCGACCGCTGACGGACTGGCCGGCCTGCCGCGAGATTACAGTGGCGTGCCACAGCTCGGTCCCCCTCTTCCCGGTGACCTCGGCCGGCCGATCCTTAGTACCCAGGATCGCGGACAGCCGGTGCCCACACCCGGGACGGCCACGCCCAATCCCGGCATCAGCCCGGAAGAGCAGCGCCGCCTTCAGGAAATCGAGACCGCGCGCACCAGCCGTCTCTTCTCCGGATCGGAAAGCCGGGGCACACCCGCTGCTGCGGGAGCTGCCCCAGCGCTCGCGCCGGTGCCGGATTTGGCGAGCATTGGCCTCGCTCCGCCGCCCGCCACGCCCTCGGCGCAGGACCGGCAGAACGCGTTTCTGAACGCCGCGGCCGATCGCAGGACGGTTGCGCCCGATCGCGTCGCTGCGCCAGTATCGCCGAACGTCCTTCAGGCGGGAGCAGTGATATCCGCGGCGCTGATCACCGGCATCCGATCCGATCTACCCGGCCAGATCACCGCGCAGGTCACCGAAAACATCTACGACAGCCCAACCGGCCGTATCTTGCTTGTGCCGCAAGGCACTCGTGTGGTCGGGCAGTACGACAACAACGTGCAGTTCGGCCAGAGCCGAGTCCTGCTCGTCTGGACTCGGCTCGTCTTCCCGAACGGGCGCTCGATCGTTCTCGAGCGCCAGCCTGGTGCTGACGCTGAAGGGTTCGCCGGGCTGCAGGATGGCGTCGATTACCATTGGTGGGATCTGGCCAAGGCTGCGGGATTGTCGACACTGCTGAGCGTCGGCGCCGAACTCGCGGTCGACAACGACGATCAGCTCGTTCAGGCGATCCGGAACGGTGGGCAGGACACCATCAACGACGCAGGGCAGCAGATTGTGAGGCGTCAGCTCAACGTCGCGCCCACGATCACTATTCGGCCCGGATTTCCCGTGCGCGTTCTCGTGACGCGAGACTTGGTACTGGAGCCATATGGAGGGTGATGATGTCGAAGCTTAAGCTAGGCCCCATCGCGGACGACAAGCCGCTTAAGGTACAGGTCGAGCTACCTGCAGCTCTCCACCAGGACCTTGTTGACTACGCCCACCTATTGGGCCGAGAGCAAGGTCAGTCCGCTGTTGACCCAGCTCGGTTAATCGTCCCGATGTTACAACGGTTCATCGCGACAGACCGTGGCTTCGCCAAAGCCAGGCGAACGTTGACGCCGGGGAGCGCCGATTAATCCGTGGTCCCCGCTCTAGAGGGGGTGTCGAAACACTTCAGCAGCAGCGGCAGAGTCGGGTTGTCGTTGTCACTGGAAGAAATTATAGCGGCCGTCGGCGCCCGCGCCGATGGGAGCGGGATCAACGCGATATCCGGCCGGTAGATCACGCTGGTGATGGTCAAGCCGAAGCCCTGTTCGACCATCGTCAGCAGGGTTTCTCGGCTGACTTGTTGGATCGAGAGTTGAACCGCTCCGTCTCCGGCGCCCACCATGCGCCGGAGTATGCCAGCGAGCTCACGCCCAGCGCCATCCGAGCGAACGAGGAAGACTTCGTCACAAACGTCCTCCCACGACAGCTGTGGCCGTGCTGCCAACTCGTGAAGCGGGGACAATGCCACGAACAGATCTGGTTCGCAGAGACGTCGAACTTGGAACTGAGGGCTCTTGCTCGCACTCAGGCTGATTGCTGCGTCCAGTAATCCGCGCTTCACCCCCAAAGTGTTTTCTTCTGAAGTGCCTTCCTCAAGCTTTACCTCGATCGTCGGATGTCTATTTCTGAATGCCGAGAGAATGTTGATGATCGGGCACGCCGGGAACGCTTCAAGCATTCCAAACCTCACGAGCCCGGTCTTGAGTTTCCGCGCGGAGCGGATCTCCGTTGCGGCGTTACGAAGGTAGCGCGCTCCCACCACCGCTTGTTGAAGGAAGCGCTCACCTTCTGGAGTCAGCCCTGCCCCCGCTCGCGTACGCTTGAAGAGAGAAAAGCCAAGTTGGCGCTCAAACAGCTGCACACGTCGGCTGACGGTGGATTGCGATATCGATAGGCGCTCCGCCGCTCGGCGGAAGCTGCCGGCCTCGGCGACCTGAACGGCGTACTTCAGGTATCGGAGATCAAGAGTCAGGTCGGGCATGAGACCCGTCCGATCATACCGGCGGTCTCATCGGCGAACCGCCTGCGCCCGGTGAGCGGCACCCATGCACGTCCACTTTCATCGAGCCCACCCCCGCTAGCGCCTGGGGAACGAGCACGTCCGTTGATCTCAGATGTGGAATCCGAGCTGAGCCCCTCAATGAGCATGACCATGTCCGAATCTGTCATAGATGCATGCGGCGGTCATACATTTTCACACGCTTGAAGTCTATGCGCGAAGCATATATTCTTGCGGTATGGAGCCTGAGGTCGCCAAGTACCATTTAGGTGCACTCGCGTTGGCCGTTGCAGACAGCATCGCCAGTGTCTCGGCCTCGTTTTCACCAAGCGGCCCGGGGACCGCCGTGATGGTGTTACTCAGCATGGAGCCCGGACTGCCGATCAGCGTTTTGGCTACCTCGATCGGGCTTTCTCATGCCGGGACGGTGCGATTGATCGATAGGCTCGAGCGCGAACAGTTGGTGGAACGACGAAGACAAATCACCGACAGGCGGGCGCGCTTCATTCACCTCACCAATTCGGGGAAGAAGATAACGGACGCCTTGCTCAAGGCACGGGAGCAGGTGATCTCCGAATGTATTTCGCCCCTGTCGCCCAATGACCTCGACATTCTAGGCATGCTGTCGGAGCGGCTCCTTGTGGCAAACGGCTTCGACAAAGATGGCTCGGTCAGCCTTTGCCATCTGTGCGGCTACAGCAGGATCGCGCCTTCCCGTGGTAAAGCTAAGCCGGGGCGCTCGCCACGCTGGAACGTCGCATCAGAAGGCTGACGATATGATCAGGCAGGCTTGAAATAATGGGATCGTTTGCGCTCGAACTTCTTCTATGCGTACTTGCCTTCGGGTTCGGATATGCGGCGAACCAAGGCGGAACCTGTTTAGTGGTGGCCGCTCATGAGTTACACAGAAGACAGCCGCCGAAAATGTTCGTCGGATTTCTCGCAGCGTCGGCAGCGGCAGGCCTGGTTGCGGTCCCGATAGTCTGGACGGGAACACTGGGCGCAACACTCGCACCCTCGACCAGCATCAATTTCCTCCTGCTCATCGGCGCCATCGCCTTCGGCCTCGGCGCACTCATTAATGACACATGCCTGCTCGGATCGCTGGCGCGGCTTGGGGATGGGGAGATGCGACTTCTAGCTCTACCCTTGGGATTAACGATTGGTATCTTGGCTGCCGACCATGGCAGGTTCGGCTACGATTCAACATGGCCAAGCTTAATCTCCAAACCGAGCGCAACAGGCCTCGTTACTCTCCTAGCCTTCCTAGTTGTGCTCGTGCTGGCACTCGTTTTCGTTTCCACGAAGAGCGTTCTGCGAACAAAGCCGGGTTGGTCGTTCGGCGCTTCGATGATTGGACTCGGTATCACTGGCGGACTTCTATATGCACTCTCGCCGGCCTGGACCTTCGCAGACGTGATTCAACGCGCCCTTCCTCTCAGAATGTCCCCGGCCGGCGAGGTCGCGCTCACTGCGGTGATCTCTTCGATCGCAGGCGCCCTAACCGCCTCCTTTCGCCAAGGCAATCTGCGCCTCCAACTGCCGACAGCCAATGGCATTCTGCGATCTGTCGTCGGCGGCACATTGATGGGTATCGGCATCGCGCTCATACCCGGCGGGAATGATGGGTTGATCCTCGCAGCGGTTCCGACTCTTTCACCTGGTGGGATAGTCGCCTACCTTCTGATGACGACGACAATCGTCTTCGGATTTGCAGCGCGTGGTAAGTTATTCCGGCGCTGCCTTTCACGGCCATGATAAGGGCAACAGAGGACTTGCCCTCCTGACATGAGCATTTATCCCGACCGGGAATATCGGCTGACTAGCTCGTATGCCTTTGCAGGCCCTTGGACCATGATGACCACTTCAAAGGCCGCCGGCCCCAGAATCCTGTAGGTTGCATGGTAGGTGTCGTCTCCGCAGGCATAGACGCCACTCGCTTCCAACCCGGTATCCGTCCGCGAGAAACTCAAGCTGAGGAACTGCGTCCCGATATGAGGTCCGTCTGCGAACTCGACGACAACACTGTCCTCGCTCAAGCGATAGCGATACTGCCGGCACGCGGAGAATACTCTGCCATCTGCCAGTGAGAGAATGCCGCTCTCTCGATAAGCGAGCGCGCCTTCGCCGATCGCTGCTACGATTTCGGTGGGCATGGTTATCTCGTCCAGGGCCGCGTCCATCCGTACAGGCTGGACGTTTGCCAACGGGCTATAGGCCCACCCGGAGCGCCAGCCCCATCAAGTCAAAATCCCGCAAAGGTCGCGCGTTTGCTGGGTAAAGGCATCGCCGATGAGGATGGCTTCGTGAGGCAGCGAAGCGCGAGCCAGCCGCTCGACATATCTCGCTTATTAGTATATGGTATATGCGTCGCGCATATACTGCAACGCCTGCCCGAAGCACGTAGACGACGTTCGTGACGTTCCCACGGGACCACTGTTGAGGAATTTTAGATGAGCATTTTCGACCGTTATGAATTTCTTGTCCCCGAGCACGGTCGGAGGGATCTTGGCCTGCTTAGATGGGCTCTCGTGATCGTATTTCTGTGGTTCGGCGCGATGAAGTTCACAGCGTACGAGGCCTATGGTATCGCCCCGTTTATCGAACACAGCCCGATCATGAATTGGCTCGGCATGTTCGGGACGCAGGGGCAAAGCTATTTCATCGGCGTTATCGAGTTATCGACCGGTCTCGTTCTGATCCTTGGTGCATTTCGTCCACTCTTCTCTGCGCTAGGCGCACTAATGTCAGCAGCGACCTATCTGATCACGCTGACCTTTTTCATCACCACTCCAGGTGTCGCGGAGCAGACTGCCGGCGGCTTTCCTGCGATTTCGGCTGCACCAGGGCAGTTTCTACTGAAGGACGCAGTTCTGCTAGCGGCGTCCCTCGTGCTGCTGCGTGCTTCGGTCCGCCACAGAGGGGCGCTTGTGCTCTCGTGACTGTGGTCCTCTCGTGACGGCGGGCGTGCAAATCCTGCAGAACCTCCGCGGGGCATGGATGCTCCGTCGCGATATCGAGCCCGGAGGCGCTCAGCTGCATGGCGACGCGGTCTTCGCCCGTTTCGCCGCAATCCCCGACGTCGTGGAGCACGGACTGTTCCTCAATGGGATTGATACAATCGTGATCGCGCGCGGTGACACGATGGAAGTGCGACGCCGGGGGCAAGCTAGGTCTCGCTGATCTGCACCTGCGCGGCCTGGATGACAGCGCTGACGCGGAGTGATTCTCGGGCGCGACCTACGGCGATTCCGAGCGAAAAGGCTTGCCCTATAGCCGCCAGGTATCAACGGTTCCGCGGCCTTAACGAGCCGGACCCGTTTTTTTCGGCGCGCTCGATCAGTCGAAATCCTCCGAAACCCTTCTAAAACAGGACATTTTCCACAAGCCGCGCGGAGGAAGAGGACCACGGTATGGCTTGCTGTCTATGCTCCGCGCACATATAGATGTGGCAATGGATGGACCTCGAGATCGAAACATTTTCGGGGCGTTCGCACTCATGATCAGCGACGACATCGTTCGCGCTAGTTCATCGCGGGCGCCGGAAGCTGGACCCGCCGCCTCAGCGCTGGCGTTGCTCGCGCACAAGCCCGGGCTCTCGATCCGTATGCTTGCGATCGGGGTGGGCCTTTCACATGCTGGAACTGTTCGCCTGGTGGATAGATTGGTAAGCGAGGGATTGATCGAGCGTAGGGAGCATTCGACAGACGGGCGCGCGCGATCCCTCTATCTTACTCCAACTGGCAAGGTCGCGAGCGACGAGGTCCTGGCCTCGCGCGATCAAGTGATTGCCGAAGGGCTATCGATCCTTAATCCAGACGAACTGAAAACCTTATCGGACATCGCTGAACGCGTTCTCCGAAATCGCTTGGAAAACCTCGAGCAGTCATACCGCATCTGCCGCTTGTGCTGCTACGAGGGCTGCACGAACTGCCCCGTCGATGCCGAATTGCATGAGCGAGGTGTGGACCGCGAGAAGAACGACGACGCGTAGGAGACTCGCAATTGCGGCAGCTCAACGCTGCTCAGATGGCGGGGCTTCATAATGTCAGCGAGCCTACCATCAGCCGCATTCTTTTGGCTACGCGTCAAGCCGGCCGATCGGGCATGGCGGTCTCATTCTAATATGTCGGTGATCGCCCCACTTTTAGCCGCTCAATTGATCGGAACGCGGTTTCGGAAGCGGCCGTTCAAACCACTCGCTGCATTCCCATTTCTCTATGTCCGATAGGTAGTTTCGGGGAAAAGCAGTCGGGAACAGGTTTCGGGAACGCATGCTCCGGCAGGAGCGCAGCGCGCGTCCCAAACGCGTTTTCCCGGTAGAGCTTCCCAATCGGCAAAGTGCGGGCCACCTCAGACTGCGAACGCGAAAAACCGCCTGGCTGGTCACTCAAGGCAGGGTAACGACGATTTTCGCTGCGGATACACCCGCCTTCAGGGCTTCCAAGGCAGCCTGGAGCATTTCAAGGCCCTGGCCCACGATCTTCGCCGGAGGGGCGGGGACGAACGTGCGCGCCGCGAGAGCCTGCGGCAGGAATTCGCGGTAGATCATTGGACCAACCTCGTCATCCTTGAGGCTCGTCCCGGAGATGTGCGTCGCCTCGACTCCAAATGAACGCTCGTCGGGCGGGGCCAGCGTCGCTGCCACCCGGCGCGAGCCCTCGCATCTCGCAACTACGGCAAAACAGTCTTTCATGTGACCGGTCGCGTGAAGCGTTCCAGCGAGACTGCGCCCGCGCATTGCCTCAATCACGTCTTCCACGATGGCTGGACTCGAGTGGTCAAGAACCTCGCTTGCACCCAGCTCCTTCAACAGGCCGACGTTGCGCGCCGAAGCGGTGGCGACGCACCTGTAGCCCGACGCCACCGCGAGCTGGATGGCGTTGCAGCCAACGCTCGACGATCCACCCCAGACCAGAACGACCTCTGGACGCGCGGTCGGCGAGTGTAACGGTGGCGCGAGAGCCAACTGTGTCCATCCGTAGAGCCCGCTTGCGGCGGTGCCAAGGCCAAGCGGGAGGACTGCCGCATCAGCGAAGGCAATGTTGTTGGGGATCGGCGCCGCCATGTGGTCCAGCACGATCGTGTGGTGCTGGAACGCACCCTGCGCAGGTTGATTTACGGTTGTCCCGACCGCCTGTCCGATGACTCGATCGCCGACCTTGAACCGCTCGACCGCGCCACCGACCGCCGCGACCTCACCGGAGACGTCGCTGCCGAGAATCGCGGGATAGTCGAGCCATGGCAAAAGCGCGACGTCCTGCAGAATCCAGTCGAGTGGGTTGATCGCGATGGCCGCGTTGCGGATCAATATCTCGTTCGCCGCCAGATGCGGCAGAGCGGTGACACCGATCCTCAGTGGCTGCCCCGGCGCTTTCTGCCAGGCGGCCTGATTAGTCACGGTTTCGGTCATCATCAACTCTTTCTGTCAAGTATTACAGCTGGGCGTTCGTCTGAGCGGTCCAACCGCCAGGTCGGGCGCACGAAGTGGCAGCTATAGCCCCCAGGATAGCGCACCAGGTATTCTTGGTGCTCTGGCTCCGCCTCCCAAAAGGGTTCTTCTGGGTTGATCTCCGACACGACCGGGCCTGGCCAGCTTCCTGATGCCTCGATTTCCGCGATGGTTGTGAGGGCGACTTCCTTCTGCACTTCGGTGGTGTAGAAAATCGCCGATCGATAGCTCGGACCGACATCGCTGCCTTGTTGCTCGTAGGTCGTGGGGTCATGTATCTGGAAGAAGAGTTCCAAGAGCGAGCGATAGGCGAGAACGGAAGGGTCGAAGGTCACTTCCACTGCTTCCGCATGGCCGTAATGTCTCGCGTAGGTCGGATCAGGCATTTCTCCGCCTGTGTAACCGACACGCGTCGAAATGACTCCCCTGGCTCGGCGCAGCAAATCCTCCATGCCCCAGAAGCAGCCGCCTGCGAGAATTGCTCGCTCTGTCGCGGCCGCCCTATTGCCGGTAGGCGATTGGCTCACAGTCCGTTCGCCCTCCTCCGTGTGCGCCACGGTCAAGCCAGCCTCGCGGGATCCGCAGCCTGACTGGCGCTCAAGAGCTCGGTCTGCACGTCCGAACCCCGGATGAGACTCAGATCGACGGGACACCGATCAGCGATCGCGAGGATCCGAGCGCGCTGATCATCACTCAGCGGCCCATCGAGGACAATGGTGCGGGTGAACCGGTCGGGTGGCATCATGTCCGGCACCTTCTCGTGCTGCACGGTCGTGCTCGCCCGTTCGAGCGGAAAGCCCTTGCGGTTCGCATAGAGACGCATCGTCATCACCGTGCAGGCTGCGAGGCCGGCAGATACGAGTTCGTAGGGAGATAGTCCGGTCCCGAGGCCACCGACCGATGCTGGCTCGTCGGCGAACAGAGTGTGCTCGCCGCTGCGGACCTTGAGCTGGAACGTCCCTGCAAGAGTTTCGGTGGAGACGACGCCCTCCGCAACCTCGACCTGCGGAAGATCCGCGCTGAGTGGTGGGAGAAAGCGGCTCGCCCAAACCGCCACCATGGCCGCGGCGTAGTTCGCGTCCGCGACGTCGGTGAGAAGGTGATCCGCGTTGTCGAGCGAGATGAAGCTTTTAGGGTGCCTGGACGCGACGAAGATGCGCGACGCGTGGTCGATGCCGACCACCTGATCCAGCGGAGAGTGCATGACCAGCACCGGCCGTCGCAGGGAGGCAATGGCCTTCTCGACGTCGATCCCCTCAACCGCCTCAAGGAACCCTCGGCGAATGAGGAAGGGCCTACCGGCAATCTCCACCGAGGCCTCGCCCTCGCTCGCGATGGTGTCCAGATCATTCGGTCCGAAGAGGCGCAAGATATGCTGAAGGTCGGCCGGCGCACCAATCGTCGCTACCGCCGCAATATCAGGCATGTCGGCGGCGGCTACGATCGCAGCGGTGCCACCCAGGCTGTGCCCGACGAGGAGGGACGGTGACATGCCCGCCGCCGCCATCGCATTTGCGGCGGCCCGAAGGTCCTCGACGTCCGACGCGAAGTTCACAGGTTCTCCCGTCCCACCGCCGATCCCGGTCCCGGCGAAATCGAACCTCAAGACCCCGATGCCCGCACGCGACAGCGCGCGCGAGATGTGAACAGCGGCGCGACTGTCTTTCCCGCACGTGAAGCAGTGGGCGAAGATCGCCCAGCCCCGCGGCGTCCCTTCCGGCGGTTCGAGGTGCCCGGACAGCGGAGAGCCAGCCCCACTGACAAACGTAAATGATCTTCCTGCCATGTCCATCAAACCTCCAGCACGCGGCTTGGCGGTTGCGCTCTCAGAACCTTCGACGGAGCTGAGCGGAGCGCACCGCCAACCGGTAATCGTCATCTCAGGCTATCATTTATATGTCTGGCGCATATAGACAAGCCCCTATACCATGATTATATGCGCCAAGCATACTTCTGCGACCTGCTTTCCAAAGGCGGTCTCACGGAAGAGGTATCAGTCAGGCGCGTGGGCCAAAGGGCTATGGAACTCAACCAGGTCAGCTATTTCATCAACTTGGCCGAGACGCTGAATTTCACTGCGGCTGC
>JBDHRB010000020.1:0-12599 GCA_039807355.1 Candidatus Competibacteraceae bacterium | reverse complement strand
ATTACCTACACGATTCTGAAACCCATACTCTTTCTCATCTGGATCAAGGCATTGCTCAATCACATCCGCAATCTCTTCAAACGTCGCACCCCCATCGTTCATTGCTACCAAGCTTGAATTATACTTCTGACGTTCCTCATCATAGATAGAACGCACAAACTCGCCCTCAGATCCAATACCAAGATCACCAATAAGCCAGTCTGGCAGAATCGTCTCGCACGAACCCTTCAGATACACCTTACGCTTCTCTTCCGGGAACACTGCCATAAAATGATCCTCTGCCTCATGCCATTCAGCACCTCGCAATTCACAGAGAACACCCAAACAACAATACTCGCCGTAATCACGATGAAGCCACGACACACCCTGCGAATAATCCCCACTCCGAAGAGCAGGGATCCACACATCACGCATCCATTCAGCACTGTCAGGAATATACTTCTCAATGACCTTACTCATATCGACCATACTCTCTAGGATCACAAAATCCATATGCAAGATTCTCAGGATCAAGACACTTTTCGATCACATCTGCAATCTCATCAAATGTCGCTCCATCATCATTCAAACGAGACAACGAACCACGAGAAGCATATTCAGGATCAAAGTACCGACCGGTATATGTGACACCTAAGAAATCCTGTACAGAAATCGGAAAGAACATGTCAGATCCCTCAACCTCATACAGAACTCCAACATTGTTCGGTCGCGGCATGTTCGGAGATAACGCTGATTTCCACTCCATGCCACGAAGATCACAGGCAACACCAAGACAGCAATAGCTATCACCTACACGAAGATGCTCACGCCCCTGCTGATATCTCCCATCTCTCAACGCAGGAATCCATATCTCTTTCATCCACTCAGCACCAATGGGAATATATTTGCTACTCATGAGTAATCATCCTCCGAATCTCCCTCGCCCAACGCCAACTCTTCGCCCACCTGTCTCCTACCAGAATCTCCATGCTCGGACTCCACGTCAACGACAGTTTCATTGGCAACTCCGTCATCATCCGCATAATGCGCAGTCGCACGCCATTTATAGTCAGACCCAGCATGCCATCCATCCCTCTTCTTCGTAAGAATGTCACTGAATCTCAGATGCTTTGCACCTTCATCAGTAAGCTGAAGCTTTGCAGGGCCATATCCACTCTCAGGAAGCTCAAAAGAAAGCGCTCCCTCAACCTCTTCATCAACAAGCACTTCAACACCACTAGGCGTCATTACTTTGTTGTGGACGACCATGTTTATAAGCTTCTTCTCTGTACTCATTCCACACCGTCTCTGCTATATGAACGAAGTCCACCTGCTCAATCATGATCCTAGAGTAGGCCATGTACTTACCAGCAAGCTCTCCATACATCTCAACACAGTCATTCTTCATGTCTCGCCACTGATCCATGACAATATCCTTCAGGATCTCAGCAAGCGCCTCCGGATTCTTCAGAAGAGGATTCGCTTCAGCAACATACTCTTCTTCTCCCTGCAAGAAATCTGTGAACACAAGCCATGTCTGATAGTTCGGATAACCGTTATACGAACTCTTCTTGTCAGAGAAAGGGATGTAGACGACCTGAACGTCATCATAGAGATTAGCCAGACTATCCAGAAGATCACTCTCTGTAATGTCAGGCATTGAACTGTCCTGATTCATATCCTTATATTCCATGTAGTCAGGAGCAGTCTCGGAACCATGCAGACTAGCCAACCTCTGAATCTTGTCCAAGAAGTCATTCGCAGCCATGCCAACAAAAATCACCTTAGACATCTGACCTCCCCTTACCTACAGAATCAGCAATCCTCTTCCTCATGCCATCCATCATAGCCTCATAGTCCGCACGCTCCTTATCGTTCATGAATGCGGCAAGATCAAGACTATTCTCATACGAAGATGATTCACCACAAGACGGACAACGCATGAGCATTTCATCCAAAAAGGAAACATCATCATGCTCCCAATCCCAATCCCACTTACCATTTCCCCTCACAGGAGTAAGCGTGACAATGGCATCTTGATCAAAACGCCACTTACTCATCGCAGACCACACCCCACACTCAGGACATTGAACTTCCTCAGTCTCAGGATTGTAGATCTCACACTGAAATTTCCCGGATTCTTCAGAGTTTCCCATTATCCCACCTGCTATACTTCTCTTGTTCATGGAGGTTTGCGCAGACACCATGAATGGCAAGACGGGGGCCATCCCACCCACTCAACACCCCCGTCAATCCACTCCCTGAAGGCCCGGAATGCCTCAACTCGTCCGGGCCTTCACCATTCCTACGCATTGAACCCCGGATCAATCTCAGACAACTTGTCATCACGAAGATTCCCACCCAGATAGAGAACCTTCGGCTCAGACTCATTCTCATCAATGTCCTTCAGCGTCTCGACAACCCAATCAGGCTTCTTATCCATCCGCTTTCCAGACATATCCATCCAGAACTCTCCATACTCTTCAGCACCCGGAACGTCAGGCATCTTTGCACAGAAGTTCACAACAGGACCAGTCAAGCGATCCTGAATAGCATCCAGTGACTTCGACACCATAATGCCAATCACCATAGCACCCAGATCAACGCCAATAACCCTCACGTCAGGAAACTCCATCTGACCAGTTACACACTCGCCAAACAAAGACTCAACGTAAATCTCGATCCACAACGGCTGATCATTCTCGTCTCGATACATAGGAACTTGCATCTTACCCACCAATCTCGTTCGCTCGTGCCGACAATGCCTGCATCAACTTCACGTCATCACTGATCATGAGCGCAACCATTTCGTCATACAACATGTCCAACTCGCTACCACTCTGAGCACCCTTGATACGCTGCAACATACCATTGATCGTATCTGGATTCGGTCCAGACAATGGCGCACCACTCATCGTACTCACATTTCCTGCAGGAGCCTGCTGCTGCCTCTGAGCAGGTGGAACATAGCCACCATCAAATCGACCACTGTTACCACCATCACTGGCTTCAGTCTGTGGCCCATTCCACGTCTCTTCCTTGTTCTCAATCCGCTCCAACTTATCCAATGTCATCGACATGCCACGCTTGTTCACGTTCGCCATGTTGAATCCATTAGTCGCCTCTCGAATGATCGAGTTCGGATCAATACCAAGACGCTGTGTCATCCCATTGAACTTGGTCCACTACCTCCCGGCCCACCTGCTCCATAGTTGTTCTGCTGTGGAGCACTATTGTCATAGTCAGAATACGTACTCGTCTGACTACTTCCATGCTGTCCACCCTGATACAGATATCGAGCAACACCAAACTTCGCTGCTGCTACCTTCAACGCATCTGTCTCAGCACCCTTGATAATGTCCTCACCACTCCCATCATCAAGAACCTGAACTCCACGACCACAACGACTGCCAAGCCCCGGAATGGTCAATCGACCAAACGCATACTCAACCTTGCGAGTAACGTTCCCATACTCATCACGATCTGCTGCATTGTTTCGACGGATCTTGATCGTGTCACTGCTATTCCACAGCAACTCGAAACTCCATACTCCACCAGTTGCATGATCCAATCGCTCTTCTACAGCCCACCCCGGAATGTAATCAAGCTGCTTGTTTCCACCCGGCTTCTGCTCAACAACCTCATCTGGAAATCGTGCCTTCAACCGAGACAAGATCTCCTCTGGTGCATACAACGGAGCACCATGCAAAATACCCTTACTATCCATTTCCATTCTCCCTGTAACGATTCCGTGCCAAGTCCATGAACTGAAGCATCAGATCCTCATCATTCTCAATGTCATACCCAGCAATGCGCTCGACACACTCCAAGATAGACTCACCACTCTTCTTCACCTCAAACGCTACATCCCACAGTTCGTCTACATACTGCGCATACACCTTTCTCACATCTATCGGACTCTTCAACACGTCAGTGATATATCCATGATGTGGAACCATTGCAATGAACCAATCTCCAAACGTCTCGTTATAGATCAGAGACTCGTCAATTGGATCCTTCACTCTCGGCAGTCTCATACCCGTTTGGGTCATAGAGCGGCCCACCTTCCAACCAATACTTGCGAAGCCACTTCACATCACGATTCCATACAGCGCTTCGCACAAAATACCTCGGCCACTCCGGTAGCACGAGTTTTAGAATCTCTAGGTCAAGCTCAATCTGAAGCTCTTCGTATCCACCTACAATCGCCTCATCTATGGCACTCGCAAGATTGCAACAAGCAACCCACACCTCCTGAGAGACTTCATCCTCATCCACTTCTGACAATGCCTGAGATACACCCTCAAACTTGATACTCGGAATGAAGAAACTATTGAGGTTCGGAGGAGCAATTCCCCAACTCGGGACATACATCGTGCTCCGCTCTTGCTCATCCTTCTTTTCCAGAACAAATCTCTCATCCCTCGGATTGCTCACGCTCTGACCTCGCATTCATTGCTTGCTCTAAAAAACTACGACCTCTCGTAGACATCATTTCATGCGTCGTCTCACCATACACCCCCTGCTTCTTCTTCATTGCCAAGAACTCATCAAACAACGCCATGATCGACGGCACAGGAACATTGGTATCTATCTCTGGTATCTTCAATCCATCCTTGCCATCAAACGAGAAACTAAGACGCCAAGGATCCTCTATGAACTTCTTGGCGTCTTGCTGAAACTTTCTCTTGACTAACGGATCGCATTTCTGGACATAGACTCTCAGCATCGCCCCCGTATTCCTAAGCATATCAAGCTGCTCTTCAACCTTGCTCAATACCTCAGGATATGACCCACTACCATCAAATGGGCCAACTGCTATGAACGGCCTCGTCTCTAATCCACGATGCTCAATCTCGATCCCATCTTCAGAAACAACAACATACTTCCACCCCGGTTCAGCATATCGATCACTCCACCCAAATCTGTCCATACTCGAACTATATGCAGCATTCGGATGTATCACCCCCTCTGCATGAAGATGTGCCAACGCTACATAGTCATATGGCCTCATATCTCCATACGTCAGATCAGTTGGCGCGAAGGTTGTGATCACCTCAGCACAACCTTCCGCCACTCCATGTGCAACCATTATCTGCGGCCACGATAGACCTAGCGGGATTGCCTGCTCACTCTTCATTGCCGACCATGGCACACAGGCAATTCCAGCTATCTCCAAATCCAAATACACAGGATCGTATCCGTGAACCACATGCGTATGCTCGTCCTCTAACGCAGCCCTCAACACATCAAATACGCTGCCAGCAACACGCACCCTGCCAATATCGTGATTCCCGGACACGACCACAATATCCACCCCATATCCCTGTAGTCGCTTGAATCCGTTGATCACCCTCGTCATGCTATCCATACTCACATTGTGATTATGGAACACATCTCCTGCATGGAGAATCAGATCAACTTCTCCTGCTACACACAATGCTTCAAGCTGATCCATGAGACTATCCCACACCTTATCAACATCAGCCTCACGGATATTCTTCCAGCCCTCTCGCTTCGATGTAGCACGATAGCCCACATGTGTGTCTCCAATATGGGCTATTCTCACGACCCTACTCATTAATCACGATTCCCTTCGACTCCATCATCAACAAGTCAGCCTGACTCGGTGGACGAACAAAGTCTCTAGGCGCATTGATTGTTGCAAAATCATCGGACAAGATTTCACCGGTAGGAACAATCTTGATTGTGATCAAATCCCCCATGTCCATCAGAACCCGACCATACATAGGACTCCCATCACCCATGTCGAATACAGCCCACTCACCAGAAACCATGTGACGAGCATTCTCTTTCACATCACTTGGTTTATGCTCTCGACCATACTTATCGAACATAGATCGTCTCCCACTCCGCCATCGCTTCCATATCGAGTATGTTCTTCAGCGACTCATAGATTGGCCCCTGATTCCACATGTACTCGCAGTTCTTACAGCACCCTTCGTTGAAGTCGTAATCCTCCATCCGATAATCATGCTCACAACTGTCACAACGAATGAAATACGACTCAGCACATGCCTGACAGTACAGCTTGTCTTCATGCCCCTCACCTTCTTCCTCGAAGTCAAACATGCCCCCACACACAGAACATGTCGCATGCTTCACCACGAGTCCAAACCACGCATCACTTGGTTGAACACGAGGGAATCCATCATGGTACTGAAACTCAGACATCTTCTGTCTCCTCGAAATCCCCATAGATCAAAGCAACGTAGTCCGTATTAGATACATCTTCAAGCCAGATGACTAGCTCATAAGCACCAATCCGATCTGCAACAACCTGAACACCCTTCTTATCAAACATGTTCACGTCTGATGCATCCCGAGCATCCAAGAACTGCTGAAATACCTTCGGCGATATCTTTACTGTCATGTCTCAACTCCCTACAGCTTCACCATCGTAAGCCAGCCCTGATACCAGTCTGTCTCTTCCAACATGAGCTTCCACCCACACAAATCCTTGTTGACGACCTCAACGAATCTCTCAATCGGTACACGATACTCAGTAATATTCAACTCGGCATCAATCACCAAACTCATCGGCGGAATATCTGTGTAAACACCATGCTCAACCATCACGAAATACAGACCACCCATGAGTTCTTCGATCTTGCGCTTCCGAACCTTCTCAGACTCATGTTCTCCAGTGACCAGACCCATGATCAATGTGTTCATGTCCCGAACCATCCCATATGCCTGCCAAGCCTCAATGTTCTGAACTCGCATCGCACTCCCTACTTTCTGTACGCTCGTCGAACGTCATCAGCCGTTACGCCATACACAATCAAGTAGCCACTACCAAACTCAAACAACGTCCCACCCGTCACTCGTTTGATCACTGGCTTTACCCCACCCCTGATCGTCTTATCCGCAATCTCCTTCGCAACAGTCAAGATCCGTACCGGTCGCTTACTGTCAGTCCACGACCGGTAGACATACACAGGACGATCCATCAGTACAGTGTCCACGGCTCAAATCCAATGCCACCTTCATACAGATAATCAACCTCATCTTCGCACCGCTGAATCAATGCATCGATAAGCTGCTCAACATCATCTTCTTCAATCACTGGAAATCCAAGCGATCTCTGAACCATGAAGAGGAAGTTGATCCTTGAGCCAGTCTTGCCAACTCGATCAATCTCTCGTAGATCCGAAATCATCAGATCATAAAGGTTATATTTCTCGATCATCGGGTTCATTGTTCCTCATCCTTTCCGGCCTGTCTAGCGTGGCTCCTGCCTTGCTGTTAGATCAAGTATAGCCCTTACCATGCTACACGTCAAGGGTTTTGATGGGGCAATATTTATCTACTCCTTGATAGCAATGACCACATGCTCAAATGAAGCAATGATCATACCCAGCATGTGCTCTACATTTGTCGTGCATGTCCACAGCTTACCAAGCGAGTCCTCTGAGTAAGTTCCACCATTGAGACGATTCTGAAGCTCTACTGCATGATGACCCAACGCAGTCAATCCACACTCATCTTGAATGACAAATAGACAGTTAGATGGAATCCCCAAAGCGATAGACGCCATACGAGTCTTGTTGATCAGTTCAAGACGATCACGATCATTCTTCACAGCATCACCAATCGAGAGTTCAGCAAGCCAACCATCATTGATCTTGCGAATAAGCTCATAGATTCCATTCACAGAATCATTCACTAACTCCGTAATAGGCATCTCTCGAACAGGCTGTACGTTTGAAGCCGCATTCATCTCGTCACGACGCATAAAGTAGTTTTGCGCTGCATCAAGTCCAACAGAAATCTTATCCAAACGATCTCGCAGATCCAGAATGATCAAGTCTTCTTTGTTTCCCATTTCACACTCCTAAAACCGACCGTAGCCAGCATTCTTCAAACTAGACACTACAGACATCGGGATTTCTTCCCAGAATCCATCCTCGTAATACACACGGAACTTCCCATGCTTCGTCCAGATGTTCCACTTCCCATGCCACTTCTCCATTGTGTCCAATCTCCCACGAAACCACTTTGGGCACGCACGATACATATCCCAATCATGACCAGAGTGACCACCAACCATCGGATCTGGTTCGTAATAGTACTCATACATGGACATCTCGTCAGTCATAACAACTCCCTAATCCAACTCAAACGGCTCCCACTTCTTCCCATAGACAAGCTGAGGCAAACGCTCCAACATAACAGAAAGACCATCCTCATCAAGAATGGCCTGCAACTCTTCCTGTATATCTGGACGAGCTAACTCAGATTCCATTGACTCAATGATCTTATCAATCCAACGATTAATCTCAGTCGGAGTTCGAGAAAGATCAGAGTTCCACAGCACAATCGATAGCTTCCTACGACCCTCTGTCCGAATGATCCGACTCAACCCCGGAAATCCATCCCAAGGCATCCTATACCTCCTTAGGTATGTCTACGTAAACTCCACGCTTCCCAGCATATTCAGGAACATAAATCAGTCCCAATTTCATGATGCTACATAGGAATCGCAATACATCTTCGCCAAGATTCTGAATAATCGCAAAGTGACCTTCACGATTGAGATAGTTCAGTGTACCTGTGTAATAGGTATCAGCTTTCACACCCTCTCTCAGCACTCCCCAATCATCCCAAATCCAATCTCCACAAACGATCAGAACGCCATAGCTATCCTCATACTCACCAATGAACAGACAGACAACTTCAGGTTTCCCCAACGCTCTCGTAACCTTAGATGTCATAAACACAGATGGATGATAGCCATCATGCCTACTACCAATCCCGAGCATTCCCTGTGGCATCCTGTTCCCATACGGAATCATAGTCACGATACTTCCTCCATGCCTCAATCAAGATGTCTCCATGACAGCAGTTCCCTTCATACGGCTCTTCATGGCTGAATCGACACCAACACGCTAACGGTCTACCATCCAGCAACTTCAAGCTAGCCAGAAGATGCTTATTCTCAGGAGCATACAGATACTCCCGAAACAGACGGATCACCTCAGCACGATCCTGACTCTTGCTGATCTTGAACGGATTTCTCCAAATACTATTCACCAAATGACGAGCAGGAATAGCTCTTCCAATGTAGACGGCATCCGGGAACTTCGACATCTCATTGACATGGATTACAAAGGGTTGTTTGCGTCCCATTCTTCAGCAGCCTTTCTACCAGCAGCAAACTCTTCTTTCTCAATCTCCCGAAACTCCATGTCTCGTACCTTGTTCTGATAATCATCTTCATGATTACGACCATCATATGATCCATCACGAAGACTCATAGCAGCTTCAATTGCCTTCTCCATCGCCTCTACAGCAGTATCAGCACGAATATCATTCATACACATGAATGTTCCATAGTGATATCCATCCTCCATGCTAAAGGCATGAAGATAGATCTCCTTACCATCAGCATCAAAGTCAGAAGAGATCTCCCAACTATCTCCTTCACAGCACCTTCGAGAGAACTCAATATCGAAATACCGTACGCCAGTACCGACACCCAAAGTCGTTGCTACAAATACAGGGAAGATCTTGGAATGCAACGGCACTTTCGATGCAGCCTCTTCCTGCGTCTCATAAAGATAAACGGCACCCGCTTCCGGCATCTCTGCCGCATACAACGTCTTCTTCCAGAACTTCCCCATCTTAGTACCCCTGCTGCCTATTCAGGCTTACACTCTTGATCTTCTTCGCATCATCATAGAGTGATAAACTCAATGCACGAACCACGGATCCAACACCACGCTCTTCAGTGAGCAGAATGGCATACGGTGATTCAGACACTTCAAGCTGAAGATGTGACGCAACCTCAAATGTCACATCCTTAATCACGCCATGACTCACCACAAACAACTTCAATGGACGATAACACTCACCAGTATCTTCAGATTTCCACCTCTCTTGCTCAGAGTAGGAATAGATCAATGGATCTTTACCAAACGAGAAGTACTTCAGCACCGTCTCAATCGGGAATCCCTCCATAGCATTCTTCTCAGTAAAGGTATGACACTCAATCACGATTCTTCGCTCCCACTACCCACACAATTCCATAACAAGGTCATCATCAAGAGAGACGTTATCACCATTAGCATCAACCAGACCGGTCAACACCGCAGGCCCAACAATCGGCTGACCTGCAAACATACTTGCAGCACGATTAATCTCCAACCCAAGAATCAGCCCCTCTTCATTCACATACATCATAGCTCCCGGCAATTGCGTTCTCACCCCTTCAATATACCAACCAACAGCCTTCCGCAATGCCTCATACTCTGAATATCCACTCATAGGACTAATCAGCAATCGCTCAGGAAGGCCATTCACCGGAATCACTACATACGTCTTCATTACTTCACCTCAGCAGACCAAAATACAACTACGTTCCCATTCTCGTACTTGCAGAAGAACTCCCCATCAACAACATCAATCGTGTCAAACCAGCCCCAATCAAAGTGTCTATGAACACGAAAATTACCACCGTGAAACGTAACTCCTTCCCACTCATCAAAAGAAGTTACCGTCAGAAATACTGGATTCTCTTCAACTGGCCCAAAGAAATCATGGACGAACATAGACAGCACATGATCATTGTTTCGGAACAAATCCTTGAACTCCGCAAGGTTCGCGTAATCCAACATGCCATGACTCACAATAGATCTCCCCACTTCACAATACCCTTCTGCTCAAAGGTTGTAGACCATGCTCGATTATTTGCAATGTGCATCTGGAACTCGAACCACAGAAGCCACCCCTCATCAGTCAGCTCGAATCGATCCAACTTGTGATTCTCTAAAAAGATCCGAGTAACCAATCCATCCTCAATGAAATCCTTTACACATGACCAATCATCATGACCAACGATAGACTCACCATCATTCAATCTCGTTGGATACCTTGCTCCCTCAATCAACATAGACTGATGCCTCTTCGCCGAATACTCGACTGGATGGATGTCCCTATCTGTACGCATCTTGTCAGCATCTAAGATCCCACCATGATCAATAACGCACTGGCACAAATAGGCAAATGTCGTCCAATGATCCTTACCCCACCTGCTACGTTCAATCTTCTGCATTTGGATCATACTCCTCAATCAACTCAAACATCGACAGGAACCTATCAATCACCTCAGCCATCGTCAATGAGCCACGATAATACTTCTCATGACCATAAATCTCTTCTCGAAGATCCTTAGACAAGGCACGTAACGCTTCTCTCTCTTCAGGATTCAAGATCAGCACCGAATACTGAAGAAGTGTCTCAAACTTCGAAAACGCCATCCTTTTCTGAAATCTATGGAAAGACTTCTCCGGTTGGCCCATAGCACCACGTTCGTCCATACCGTCCCAACTCTTCTATCAACAACTCACCGACCGGATGCCAAGGTATCCATACATAGCAAACTCCCCACTCAATATCCCACGTTGCCACTCCAATCACTCTCTTCAGATCAATCAACTCAAATCCATCTGTATAGAGACGACCACCTGCCTCCTGAGCGCCTACTGCATTAGCGAACCTCTCTACCAGCAGGCGCTCCTCCTCCAAGATCACATCTCAACCTCTGAACCCTTTCCAAAACCATCAAAGATAGACATCGCTGATTCTGTACCCTCTGGCTTTCCGTTCGGATAGATCACGATATACGGCATTCCACCCGGTAATAGCTGCCACAAAGGACGAGGCAACAACCATTCACCATAACCAGCACCGATGATCAACGCACACAGACCTTCCATGACCATATGCAAGCCAGTCCACTGCTCACCACGATAGTCATTACACATTTCCAAGAATGACCATCCACCCTCTCCGCCATTCTTCACATCAAAGAACTGCTTTGGGAGTTCAACTGCCATATCACGAATCTCTTGTCGATACTTCTCAATCACTTCTGGACGGAAGACAAACTCAATCATGATGCCCTCTACCGAGATAACACCTTCCGGCAATGGAACAGGAATCTCTTCATAGATAGCTGCTTCAACAATTTCCTTAACCCGTGTACTGTTCAGTGCATGTTCCATTACAGCGCTCCCTCTGCTTGAAGTTGAGCAATCTCAACCGAATACTTGTCTCGCAAACGACCCATACAATATGAGAACTGATCCCATGTCATTCGACCCCAAGGCATATCCTCAGATACCTCTTCTCGACCAGAAAGACGATCAGCCCAATCCGACATATACAAAGCCAACACCGCTGACGACAACTCACTCTTGCAAACCGTATCCATGAATATCTTGGATGATCCATTGATATCTGCATTGAGAGCATCAACAGCATCAGCAATTTCATCACCAAAGGTCATCCGAATATCGAACTTCGACTTACGGAAGTACCTCGGCACCGCTGTGAGATACACCACAATCTCATAACGCCCATCATCCTCAAAGTTCACCCGTGCAGCACTTGCAACACTGAAGATCGCCTTTCGCAAAGCATCACGAGTCTTCAGATTAGATGACGACACCCTAAACAGCGTCCGAGCAGTCCTCAACAACCCTTCATCAATGACAGCCATCTTCGTTGTCTTGAACGGATACAACACATTCTGTAACTCAAACAGCTTAGGGTCTTCATCCCAAAGAACATCTGAATGAAGTAGCCCACGCTCA
>JBDHRB010000019.1:0-12629 GCA_039807355.1 Candidatus Competibacteraceae bacterium | reverse complement strand
GTTGAGTTATTTCGAGTCGATTTTTACCGACTTCATCGTGACGGATTTCAGCGACAAGTATGTGTTCCGCTGGGTGGGCCTGGATGTCGCCGATGAACAGAAGGAGTGGGAAGCCCGCAAGCTGATCCTGACCGTCAACGAGCTGCGTGCCGAACAGGGCTATGAACCTATGGATGGCCCGCTGGGCGATGCGCCGTTGAACTCATCGCTCATAGGGGCGTGGATGCAAGATCATGGACGGCGATGAAGGCCAGCGTCAGGCCAGGGAACTGCGCGAATATGCTGCCACCGGGTAACGGGTGTTTGTGCAGGGCTGGCAGGTTCAGGGAGAAGCGCCGTCTCTGAGCCGCTTCGGTGGGTTCCTGTTGCTGGCGACCCGACTGCATCGCTCACTTCGCAGGCGCAACGGGCGTGTCCCGCCCTGAGAATTAAGTCACTTTCCGCCAAAGTGAGAAAATCACACAATCGCGCAACGTATTCTTTTGTTTCAGGAAGACGCAGAAAATCAATTGGCTGGATTATCGCGCCTGCTGCTTAAAGTCTCGCGTCTGGCGTGTGATGTCCTGGCAGGTGGTTCCGCCGTAGGGACTGATCCAGCGCCCTTGCGTGCCCTGGTTGCTGGCTTGCCAGGCGCTCTGTTGCGGCAAGCCGGAGCGCTGGACCAGTTGCTGGCACAAGGCATCGAGTCCGGCGTCGGGTTGTCCGCACAAGCGGGCCGCGCCCGCCAGGGTCAAGCAATGCCGGGCGGTCGCTTGCAGGGCATTCAGGTCTTGGGCGTGGGTGTGGGCTGAGACCGCGCAGACGGCCAGGAGCAGGATTTTTGCGGGGGTAATGGTCAAGTTTATTGCCCTTTGCTAAAGTTTTTTCTGGCGTGCGCCAGGGTACGTTTTTTTGGGTAGCGCGGCCTGACAGGTACTCAGCCAGGGACTTCTTAATTTATTTTAACCGGATTTTTTATCATAACCCATTAATAATCTTTAATTAGTTCCCGCCAATTCCGGCTTGGCGTGATAACCGCGTGGGGTGTAGACCCACTGGCCGACGCGCCGGGTTTCACTGTTACCGACCAGAACCAGCGACAACATGTTCAACGGTTCCGGGTCGAGGTCGCCTAAAGTGGTGAGGGTGAGTTGTTCGCCCTTGCGGGTGACGTTGAAGGCGACGATCACCGGCGTATCCGGCTGGCGATAGCGCAACAGGATTTGCCGGGCCTCCAGCAGTTGCCAGGATCGCTTGTTGGAGACGGCGTTGTAAAAGGCGATAGCGAAATCGCCCTGGCCGGCCAGGTCGATGCGCTTGGCGATCAATTCCCAGGGTGTGAGCAAGTCCGACAGGGAGATGACGCAGAAGTCGTGGGCCAAAGGCGCACCCACCCGCGCCGCCGCCGCCTGCATGGCGGAGATGCCGGGAATCACCTCGATCTCTACATTGGCCCATTCCGGTTTCGGTTTACGCGCCAGCAATTCAAAGACCACCGTCGCCATGCCGTAAATCCCGGCGTCGCCGCTGGACACCAGGGCGACAGTGCGTCCGCTGGCCGCCAAATCCAGCGCCAGCGTTGCACGGGCCAGTTCCTCGCCCATTGGGGTTTTATGGCGGGTCTTGCCCTCGGTCAGTTCGCCAAGCAGGTTCAGGTACAGGCCGTGACCGGCCAGGTCGGTGCAAGAGTCCAGCGCGGCGCGGGCGCTGGGGCTGAGATGCTCCAGCCCGCCGGGGCCGGCGCCAATGATGTAGAGGCGGTTCATGGGTGCTCGTTTTTTGGAGAGGATCAGGCGTCGCGGTTGCGGTAAATCCGCGCAATCGCCAACGTGGCGTCGGCATTTTTCTGCTTGGGAATCAGCAGTTCCGCCGGGTAATCATGAGTGACCAGCCGCTCGGCGTGGGCCAGCGCCGCTGCTTCCGCCACGCCATAGCAGCCGGTTTCGCGGAAGACAATGGCGGATTTGCCGCTGAGGCGGTCGCTATAATCCTGTAACACCGCAGCCGGGTAAAAGGCGATGGGCAGCTTCAGTTCCATCGCCAGGGCGTGTAAGCCGGGTTCATTCTGCTTCAATTCGATACTGGCCAATCCCTGAAGTGCGCTGCGGTGTAGGCCGTGGCGGGTCAGAGTGTCGTCGAGCAGCGCCAGCAACCGCTCCAGCGGGCAGCCGCGATTGCAGCCAAGGCCAGCGACCAGCAGCGGCTGCGTGTAGCGTTGCGCACCGGTGATGATCGCCTGAGCGTCGAGAAATTCTGCAACCTGTCGCGCCCATTCATTAGCGCCGCCTTCGTGGCCGGACAAAATCGGCACGACAAACCGTCCGTGTTCATCCACAATCAGCACCGCCGGGTCCTGATATTTGTCGCGCAGCGCCGGCGCGAGGGTGCGCACCGCGATGCCGGCGGCGCAAAGCAGGATCAAGCGATGGCCGGCCAGAAAACGCTGGCGCGTAGTCTCTGGAAACGGCTGGGGTCGGTGCAAATGTTCGGCGTCCGGCAGCAGGGTGAGCAAACGCTTGGCCAGCGCTTGACCGGGAGCGGTTAGACTGATGATCGTGACCGGGCGCATGAGTCAGAGGGACTTGCAGCGATCATTCGGGTCGATTCCCGGCGCGAATCACCAAAAACAGCGCGAAATACGCTCCCGGCGTGGCGGGAATCTCCTCAAAGCGGCGAATGATGCGCTCAGTCGGACGGCTGGCCTGTTCAATATAAACAACGTCCGCAGTCCGACCGGTTTCCCGCAGCAATTCCAGCAACCGGGGACGATGCCGGCCCGGTTTGAGAATCGCCACGCTGTCGCTGCTCAACAGCGCCTGACGCAGCGCCGCATCACCGGCAGTGGCGGGAATGACTGTCAGGCGTTGTTCGCCGGTGATTAAAGGCCGGGCGGCGGCGGCGGCGGCGGCGCTCACTGAATTGACGCCGGGAATGACCACGCAGGGAAACCGCTCGCCGAGTCGCAGCAGCAAATAACTGAAGCTGCCATAAAACAGCGGATCGCCTTCACAGAGAATCGCCACGTCCCGCCCGGCCTCCAGCGCCTCGGCGATGTGCGCCGCCGCCTCGTCATAACCCTGGTTCACCGGGCCGCGATCCAGCATACAGGGCATGACGATGGGAATTTCCTGCTGATCCGCACGCAACCATTGCGCGGCGATGTCGCGGGCCTGAGCGCCGCCTTGCGGAGTAGCCGGATAGGCGATCACCGGAACGCTTTGCACAATCCGCACCGCTTTCAGGGTCAGCAATTCCGGGTCGCCCGGCCCCACGCCCACGCCGTACAAAGTGCCGGTCATCCGAGTTTCTCCAGTTTCATCAATAACACCGGCAAATACGGGCGCATCACCCGTTGACCGGCCAATCGTTCGCTGCGGGCAACGCTTAACTCCGTCCATTCCGCCGCCCGCTCGCCGGCGAACAGGTGCAAATCCGCCCGGCTGTCCTCGGTCACGGCGCTGGCGACCAAGCGTCCGCCGGACGGCAAACGGCTCCAGACAGCTTCGAGCATTTCCCGCAAATTGCCGCTGCTGCCGCCGATGAACACTACATCAGGCGTCGGCAAATCGGCCAGCGCCTGCGGAGCGCGGCCCGGAACGATGTGCAGGTTGGACAGGACGCCGAACCGCTCGCGGTTTACGCCGAGATGCTCCAGCCGTTCCGGGTGACATTCAACCGCATAGACTTCACCCAGCGGATTCCAGCGCGCCCATTCTACCGACACTCCGCCGCAGCCAGCGCCGACATCCCAGCCGATCTCTCCGGCGCGGGGACTGAGCAGCGAGAGAATGCTCAGGCGCACCTCACGCTTGCTCAACAAACCCTTGCCCGGTTCCGCGCCGGTGCTGAAACGGTGATCCGGGATGCCGGGAAATTCCGGCAGGATTCCGCCCGGCCCGCCGGTTTCCAGGATGACCACGTTCAGCGGGGAAAACGCGGTTTCCGTCGCCGCCAATGCTTGCGCGGGAAAGGCGCGGAAGCGTTCACCGGGCAGACCCAGTTCCTCAGCCACCCAAAGCGTGGATTTGTCCAGCCCGACCTCAACCAGTAACCGGGCAATCGCGTTTGGCGAGTTGTCGCGGTCGGTCAGAATCGCGTAGAGCCGGTTGCCGTGCAGAACGGTGCGCAGCGTGGCTAATGGCCGCCCGTGCAGGCTGACGAACTGCGCTTGTTGCCAGGGCCGACCCAGCCGGGCGAACGCCGCTTGCACGCTGGAGACGTTGGGATGAAAGACCAGATGCTCCGGCGAAAAATCACGCAACAGGGTTTGACTGACGCCATAAAACAGCGGATCGCCGGAGGCCAGCAGGGCGATGCGCTGGCCGGCGTGCTGGCGCAACACTTCGCGCAGACCGCTCATCGGGCTGGGATAGGGGATTTTCCGCGCCGGCAGTTCCGGGAAGCGCGTCAGATGCGCCGTCGCGCCGATGATCAGTTCCGCGGGTTCCAACGCCGCCCGCGCCGTGGGGCTTAAATCGCCGGGTTCAACGCCCATGCCGATCACCTGAATCGGCGGGCCGGGCCAGTCGAGCGGCGCGGTCATCAGAAACGCACGCCGTGGGCCATACGCGCCAAAGCGTTCAGTGTCGCCGCGGCCAGACTGCTGCCGCCGCGCCGTCCCAGCAGGGTGATGCAGGGCGTATCAAACTCATCCGGCGCGATTTCCCAAAGCGCCTGCTTGGATTCCGCTGCGTTGATGAAGCCGACCGGCATACCAATAATCAGCGCCGGGCGCGGCGCACCGGCATCGAGCAATTCCAGCAGGTGGAACAAGGCGGTCGGGGCGTTGCCGATAGCAACTATCGCCCCGGCCAGATGCGCCGGCCATTCCTGCATCGCCGCCATGCTGCGGGTGGCACCAGTCTGACGGGCGCGTTCGGCGACGCTCGGCGCATTCAGGAAGCAGTGAACCGGTCCTTGCACATAGCGTTTGCTGATGCCGTGGCTGACCATCTCGATGTCGCACAACACCGCTGCACCGTGTTGCAGGGCGGTCAGTCCCGCGTCGATAGCGCCGGGGCTGAAATGCAGATCGCGGACAATGCCCGGATCGCCGGAGGTGTGAACCAGGCGCATCGCCACCTGTTGCTGATCGGCGTCAAACCGGCTCAAATCAGTCAACTGGCGAATTTGCGCGAAGGACTGGCGCTCGATTTCGTCAGGATCGCGGAGATAGTCAAAGCGGGACATGGCGGCTCCAGCAGAAAAAGCGGAAAAAAATTCAATGCTCGTGATCGTGTCCGAGCTGCGCCGCGCCTTGCCAGTCCTCACGCCCGACAATCGGCGTCCGGTACGGGCAAAACTGGCAGTTCATCTGCGCTGCGCCGGCTTCAGCCTCGGCCAGGCGCTCCAGAAAAGTCGCCACCACCAGCGGATGAGCGTTCAGATAAGGCGCGACCACCGCCGGGGTGTCGGGATGCTGGCTTTGATAGTCGGCCACCGCTGCCTGCACCTGCTCGACCAACCGACCGGTGAACAGCAAATAGGGAAAGACGATGACCCGACGCAAGCCGAGTCGATGAGTCCGTTCCAGGGCGTCGGCCATCAGCGGCGCAGCGACGGCGGTATAAGCGGTTTCCGCCCAGCCGAAGCCTAAGCCTTCCCAAAGCATCCGGGTAATCTTGCTGATATTGGCATTGGCGTCGGGGTCGGAACTGCCGCGCCCGATCACCAGCAGCAGGGTGTCGCGCCGCTCATAGTCAAAGCCAAACCCCGCCTCGCTGGCTTCGATCCGCTCGCGGGCGACCTGCAACAGATGCGGGTGAATGCCCAAATCCGCGCCGAACGTGACGCGCATTTCTGGATATTTGGCCTGAAAGGCGTTGAGCATCACCGGAAGGTCGTTTTTCACATGACCGGCGGCCATTAACAGCGCCGGCAGGGCGGTGATGCGCTGAAAGCCTTGGCGGCGCAGCGCCTCCAGGGCGGTCGGCACGCTCGGCTCGACCAGCTCCAGAAAAGCGGCCTGACAAACGCGATCCGGCAGCGCCTGTTGCAGTTGCTGGGCGAGATGGTGAAATTCGGCGACGCCGGCGGCGCGACGGGTGCCGTGGCCGATCAGCAGAATGGCGGGTTGTTCGTGGGCGGTCTGGGACATCGGAGCCATCAGGGCAGTGAAACGAAGCCGGCATTCTACAAGCTAACCGCCGGTTGATCCCACCGGCGCGGATTTTTTAATCGCTGACGCTGGAGTCGCCGGGTTTGAGCAACTGGCGCAATTTTTTCGCCAGTGCGCGCTTGTGATAGGGCTTGGTCAGGACTTCCACGCCTTCGGCGATGCGGCGATTGTCCAGCAGCGCATGTTCGGTATAACCCGAAGTGAGCAACACCGGTAAACCCGGACGGCGGCGTTGCGCTTCGGCGGCGAGTTGCACCCCGTCCATGCCGTCGGGCAACACGATGTCGGTGAACAGCAGGGCGATGTCTGGAGTCGCGTCGAGGATTTGCAAGGCGATGGCCGCCGCCCCGGCCTGGCGGATCTGGTAGCCCATTTGTTCCAGCGCGGTCGTGGCGAATTGCCGAACCCCGACGTCATCCTCGACCACCAGCAGGATTTCGCCCTGGCCGCGCAAGGACGCCGAATCGGCGGCGGGCGGCTCTGGCGGCGCAGCGGTTTCCTGATACTCAATGCGCGGCAGGTACAGCCGCACTGTCGAGCCTTGGCTGGGGGCGCTGTCAATGGTGATCAGGCCGCCGGACTGCTTGACCAGCCCGTAAACCATGCTCAGGCCCAGGCCGCTGCCGCGACCGGCGTCCTTGGTACTGAAGAACGGCTCAAAAACATGCTCCAGGATTTCCGGGGCCATACCCGAACCGGAATCCCGCACCGCCAGCATCACATAAGGGCCGGGCCGCGCCTCTTCGTGATCCAGCGTTACCGGGGCGTTCTCAAACAGGACATTGGCCGTTTCCACCAGCAGCCGACCACCGTGCGGCATGGCGTCGCGGGCGTTAATCACCAGATTGAGCAAGGCGCTCTCGAATTGTCCCGGATCGACCAAGGTCATGCCCAAGTCGATGGTCAGCGCCTTGTCCACGCGAATGGCCGGGCCGAGGGTGCGCTGGATCAGATCGAGCATACCCAGCACCAGCCGATTCAGATTGATCGGCTGCGCCAGCAGCGGCTGGCGTCGGGCAAAGGCCAGCAGGCGCTGGCTGAGATTGGCGCCGCGATCCACCGCCTTGAGCGCCTGCTGGGTCAGCTCCAACAAGCGGGGTTGCGCGGTGAGCTGTTCATGCAGCAGCTCCAGATTGCCCAGGATCACCGCCAGCAGATTGTTGAAATCGTGGGCGATGCCGCCGGTGAGCTGGCCGATGGCCTGCATTTTCTGCGCTTGGCGAAGCTGGGCCTCGGCGTGTTTGCGGGCGGTGACATCGCGCACCACCACAATCGTGGCCGGTTTGTCGGCAAAGCGCAGCTCCAGCGGCACGGTGCGCGATTCAAACCAGCGTCGCCCGGAACGGGTCGGCAGTTCATATTCCGCCACATGCATCTGTTGCGTCTCCAGCGCCCCGCGAATCAGTCCCAGGAAAAATTGCGCCTTGTCCGGGGCATGGACATCGCGCAGCCGCTTGCCTTTGAGCGAGACCGCCCCGGTCACCGGCTGATTGCGCGGGTCGGCCAGCACGTCGCAATACAGACCATCCTCATCAACCACGAAGACCCGGTCCGGCAGGGCGTGGATCACCGCTCGCAGCCGCGCTTCGCTGGTGCGCAGGGCGGTTTCCGCCTGGCGGCGCACCTCGATTTCCCGCAACAGGGTTTGATTGGCGGTATGCAGCGCCCTGGCGCGGCGCGCCGAACGCAGGCAGGCGACCAGCAGCAGACTCAGCAGGGTAAATAACAGGCTCCATGCCAAAACATCGCCGCTCATGGTACGGGATGCCGGTTCAGCAGTGCGCCGAGTTTGCCAGCCAGCTCGGCCTTGCGATACGGCTTGGCCAGCAGCTCCATATCGGCCAGCAGTTCGCCGCCGCTGACCAGCATCCGTTCGGTGTAGCCCGAAGTGAACAGAATCGGCAGGCCGGGCCGACGCTGCGCCGCTTCGCTGGCCAGAAGCACCCCGTCCATCGCGCCGGGCAACACGATGTCGGTGAAGAGCAGGGCAATCTCCGGGGTGGTTTCCAGCAGTTCCAGAGCGGTTTTCGCGTCGCCGGCTTGGCAGGTTTGATAACCCAGACTGTGCAGGGCCTTGACGGCGAACGCACAGACATCCACATCGTCTTCGACCACCAGAATCATTTCGCCATGGCCTTCGGCAACCGGGTGAGCGGCGGGCGACTCCGGGGTTGACGCGGCTTCAGCGTGGATGCGCGGCAGATACAGCCGCACCGTCGTGCCCCGGCCCGGTTCGCTGTAAATGGTAACGTGACCGCCCGATTGCTTGACCAGGCCATAGACCATGCTCAGGCCCAGCCCGCTGCCCTTGCTGGTTTCCTTGGTGGTGAAAAACGGTTCAAAGGCGCGTTCCAGCACTTCCGGGGACATGCCGCTCCCGGAATCGCTCACCGCAAGCACTACATAAGCGCCGGGCCGCACCTCCTGATGGGTGGCGGCGTAATCCTCGTCGAGGATGGCGTTGGCGGTTTCCAGCACCAGCCGTCCGGACTGGGGCATGGCGTCGCGGGCGTTGATCACCAGATTGAGCAGGGTGCTTTCAAATTGATCGGGATCAATGCAGGTTTGCTCCAAATCCGGGGCCAGGATGGTTTGAATCTGGATCGTAGCGCCCAGAGTGCGGCGGATCAGCTCGATCATGCCCAGCACCAGCCGGTTCAAATCGGTCGGCTGCGCCTGTAAAGGCTGGCGGCGGGCGAAGATCAGCAGGCGGCGGGTCAGCGCCGCGCCGCGATCCACCGCCCGCAGCGCCTGTTGCGCCAGCTCGTAGAGGCGGGGATGGACCATGAGTTGTTCATGCAGCAGCTCCAGATTGCCCATAATCACCGCCAGCAGGTTGTTGAAGTCGTGAGCGATGCCGCCGGTGAGTTGACCAATCGCCTGCATTTTCTGCGCTTGGCGGAGCTGGGTTTCCGCCTGTTTGCGTTTAGTGATGTCGCGGGCGACCACGATGGCCGCCTGTTTTTCCACATTGCGAATCGCCGGCGCTTCAAACAGGTTGAGCTGCGCCCGATTGACCGGAGGGGCGCGTTGATCAATCAGCGGGGCGTCCAGCGGCGCGGTGCGCGATTCAAACCAGCGCAATCCCGAAGTGGTTTCCAGTTCGTATTCGGCAACCTGGATTTGCCGAGTGTGCAGCGCCCGCTGGATGATTTCGAGAAAGAACCCGGCCATTTCCGGGGAATGGACTTCACTGAGCAGTTTGCCCCGGATGGGCATCGGGATGATTCCGGCGGCGGGGTTTTCCGCAGATGCTCCGGGAAACTCCAGGCGCTGGCGGTTGGCCGAATGTTGCGCTTCGCTGGGAAAATGGCCCTGAATCGGGGTCAGCCGCTGCGTTTCCCATTCCCGCCCGGCGGCCAGCACTTCGCGGTAGCGGCCTTCGGCGTCCACCACGAACACCAAATCAGGAATAGCCCGGGTCATGGCGCGAATCCGCGCTTCGCTTTCCCGCAGGGCCTGTTCGGTCTGACTGCGGTATTCAATTTCCTGCATCAGCGAAGTATTGGTCATGGCCAATTGCGTCGTGCGCTCATCGACCCGTTTTTCCAGCAGGGCGTTGGCTTCGCGCAGCTCCGCCTGCACCTGCTGGATGGTGACGCGCATGTGGTTGAAGGCGCGGGTCAACTCGCCCAATTCGTCATTGCGACGGATCGGCAGATCGTGGGTCGAATCGCCGTCTTCCAGGCGGCGGGTGGCGTCGGCCAGCGCAGCGATGGGACGGGCCAGCGACTGGGCGCGATTCCGCGACATCAGATAGGCGACGCTCAACATCGCCAGAGCGGTCGTAATCAGGATCGAAAAAGTGGCGATGCTGGCGATGCGGGCGGCGGCGGCGTCTCGGGCAAAGCGCGTTTCAGCGTCGGCGACCAGGGCGGTGGTCAGGGCGATCACCCGGTCTGCAATCGGATCGGCTTCTACAGTCATGCGTTGCAGGGCGAGCGGGTCAATCGATTCCAGGGTGTGGAACAGTTCCGAGGTGGCCGCTTCCTGGACGCGCTGCTGCACCGTGCGCAATTGGGTCAGCAGGGTTTGCAGTTCTTGCAGGCGCTCCAGAATGCAGGTTTGGGCGTAGAGACGCCGGCACTGATTCAAGGTCTTCACCGCCGGCTGAATTTCCTCATCCCAGGCATGACGCCAGTCCTGCAAAAAGTGCGGATCGCCCAGGCTGACCCAGCCGCGCAGGCTGGCCATCGAGTGTTGCACGCCGGCCAGCACGCGCAGCGAGGATTGGGCCAGCGGTGCGCCTTCGCTGGCCAATAACACCACCCGATTGCGCAACTCATAGGTGGAAATCAGGGCGGCCAGCAGAATGATGATGCCGACCAGCGCCACCGACAGGTGGGACAGCAGCAATTGTCGGTGCAGCGGGCGCTTTTTCGCAGCGCGTTCTTTTCGGGAAGAGCGGTTCATGGCGCGGGATCGGTCCCGGCGCAAGCGTTGAGCAGGGCGCGCAGCCGAGCCAGACTGAAAGGTTTGACCAGAGTAGTCACGGTGCGCAGCCCATTAAATTCCGCCAGAGTTTTGGCGTCGTTGGCGTAATCCGGGTTGTAGCCGGTGGTGATGACCAGCTCCGCCGCATAACCCTGTTGCAGCAACCAGAGCAACAGTTCATTGCCATCCATGTCCGGCATCACCATGTCGAGCATGATCAGGGTGGGTTGGAAAGCGCCGTAGCATTCTTGGCAAGCCTGGCCGTCGGCGGCGACCTTGACTTGATAGCCCAGCGTCAGGGCGACCTGACGAACGAACTCGCCGAACGCGGGTTCATCATCGACAATCAGCAGGCGTTTTTCCTTCATCGAAAGTTCCGGTAACCGCATCGGTTCATGGCGGGCGCAGCCGGTGATCTGCGGGAAGTGCGTTGTAGCATCGGGGTATTCAAGGGCGGCGATAAGTCGGCAAAAGCGTAGCGAAAAATCGGCTGGGCGCAAGCCTGGCGGGCAAGAAAGGCGCGGACTCCCGCCTTGACGCCGTAACGCGCCGAGGGTTAGCATCAAACCCTTATCAACAGCATGGGTTCCCCGACGGCGTTCCGCTTATCGGGGATGAAAAGGGAATCTGGTGAAGCCGGCGCTTGCGCCGTCCATTCCAGAGCTGCCCCCGCAACTGTCAACAGCGAGTCGCGCCCCCCCGTGGGCCACTGGCCGAAAAGGCTGGGAAGGCTGGGCGAGCGACGAGAACCTGTGAGCCAGGAGACCTGCCGATGTTGTTCATGCGCGTATTTCCGGGCGGGGCGCTCCGGGGTTGCGAAACGGTCTCCTGCCAGGCAGGCGCTGCAAACTACTGATTGCAGTTGCCGATCCTCAAGATCGCCTTCCCCTGAACCTGCCGCTCCAAAACCAGGGGAGATTTTCCTTCATGCACATCACCGAAGGGTTTTTACCGCCGCTGCACGCCGCCGCGTGGAGCGCCATTGCCCTGCCGTTCGTGGCGTTCAGCACCTATCGCGTGCAGCGCCTGATGCGCGAGCAGCCGCAGACCAAATTGTTGTTGGCCGCTGCTGGAGCATTCGCCTTTCTCCTTTCATCGCTCAAGCTGCCGTCAGTGACGGGCAGTTGCTCGCACGCCACCGGCACCGGGCTGGGCGCGATTCTGTTTGGCCCTGCGGTGATGGCGCTGATCGGAACTCTGGTGTTGCTGTTTCAGGCGCTGTTGCTGGCGCATGGCGGCATCACCACGCTGGGTGCGAATGTGTTTTCCATGGCGATTGTTGGCCCTTGGGTGGCGTATGCGGTGCTGCGCGGTACGCAACAACTGGGTGCGCCGCTGACGTTTAGCGTGTTTTTGGCGGCCATGCTCGGCGATTGGGCGACCTATTTGACCACGGCGGGGCAACTGGCCGCAGCGTTTCCCGATCCAATCAGCGGGATTGGCGGATCGTTCCTCAAATTCGCCGGCGTGTTCGCCCCGACCCAGTTGCCACTGGCGGTGGTGGAAGGATTGCTGACCGTGGTCATTGTCAATTTTTTGCGGGAATACAGCGGCGAAGAGTTGCGGGACCTCAAGTTCCTGCCGCAGACCCTGGCGACGGAGACCCGCTCATGAAAGCGCAAAATCTCTGGTTATTGCTCCTGGTCGCGGCGCTGGTGATCGGTTCCGTGTTGATCGGCAGCCTTCAGGAGGGAGCGGAATTTGCCGGGGCCGACGGGCAGGCCATGGCAACCGTCACCGCGTTAAACCCCGACTATCAACCTTGGTTCAGCTTTTTCTGGGAAGCGCCGCCGGAAATTGCCAGTGGGTTATTCGCCCTGCAAGCGGCATTGGGCGCGGGGGTGCTGGGTTACTACCTGGGATTCCGGCGCGGTCAGGCGCACGGTCGGCGGAATCGTCCTGATGCAGGTGATTGATCATTACGCCTGGAGCAATCGCTGGCGTGACCGGCATCCGCTTGAGAAGCTGTTGCCGGCGTTCAGTCTCTTGCTGTTGACCTTGTTACTGCCGCCGCTGACCGTTGCGCCGCCGGTTCTTTTACTGACCCTGCTGGCGACGGTATGGGGCGCGGGGATTCCGCTGCGCGCCTTTGCCGGGG
>JBDHRB010000018.1:0-12704 GCA_039807355.1 Candidatus Competibacteraceae bacterium | reverse complement strand
CGGCATCATGGAAACCGACTGGGTGGAGAATCGCGCCGATATTCCCCAGGATGGGGTGCGCAGCCTGTTGAGAAAATATCTCGATGTGCTGTATTCCGCGCCGACCCGCGATAAATTCCGCACCCGGCTGGAGCGCAGCGCCGATGGCCGCAACACCGAGGTTTATCTAACCCATTACGGTGTCGAGGAAGTGGCAATAGGCGGTTCCGGGGCCAGCACCACCAGCACCTACCGCTGGCAGCAGCGCCCGGCCAGCCCGGAGCTGGAAGCGGAAATGCTCAATCGCCTGACCGTCTATCTGGGCGCGGCGGAGAAACGCGCCGAGGTGCAGCAAGCCAAGACCGACGCTGCGCCAGCCGGGCCGCGTGTCCGTCTGGTTGAAGAAGGCGGCGAAAGTCGCTTGCTCATCAGCGAAGACTACTCCCGCGCCTGGCGGTTGGTGGGTTTGGCCCTGGATGGCAGCAACTACGCGGTCGAGGAGCAGAATCGCAGCCAGGGCTTGTATGTGGTCGAGTACCGCGATCCTGAACTGGAGGGGCAGAAAGCCGAGGATGAAGGCTGGCTGGCCAAAATGGCGTTTTGGCGCGGCAAGCCGGAAGCGCCGCCGCCCGGCAGCCGTTATCGAGTGCGCTTGTCTGGGCAGGGAACGCAAACTCTGGTGGTGGTGCGCGATAGCAACGACCAGCCGGACCGCTCGGCGGGCGCGCAACAGGTGCTGGATGTGTTGCAGAAAACCATCAAGTAGCCGTGTTTCGTCCGCTCGTTGAACATCCGCCGCCTGCCCCCTCAACTGGTCAGTCAGATCGCCGCTGGCGAGGTCGTCGAACGCCCCGCCTCGGTGGTCAAGGAGTTGCTGGAAAACAGCCTGGACGCTGGCGCAACCCGCATCACTGTGGAAGTGGAGCAGGGCGGGGTGCGCTTAATCCGGGTGCGCGACAACGGCTCCGGCATTCCCCCGGATCAATTGGGGTTGGCGCTGGCCCGTCACGCCACCAGCAAAATTACCAGTTTCGACGATCTCCAGCGCGTCGCCAGTCTGGGCTTTCGCGGCGAGGCGCTGCCCAGCATCGCTTCGGTTTCCCGGCTGACTCTGACCTCGCGGCCAGATGGAGAGGAGACCGGCTGGCGGATCAGCAACGATGGCGACGCAATAGCCGGGCCGCCGACCCCGGCCCGGCATCCGCCAGGCACGAGCGTCGAAGTGCGCGACTTGTTCTATAACGTCCCGGCCCGCCGCAAATTTTTGCGCAGCGACCGCAGCGAGTTCGGCCATATCGAAGAGCATCTGCGCCGGCTGGCCTTGAGTCGCTTTCCGGTCGGGTTCAGCCTGTGGCATGGGCGCAAGCCGATATTGCAGGTTGAGCCTGCCGTCACCCCGACCGAGCAGGCGCAACGGGTTGCCGAGTTGTGCGGCCGGGAATTCAGCGCCGCCAGCGTTTTTTTCCAGCGCAGCGAGCGCGACTTGCGGCTGTGGGGTTGGCTGGGCTTGCCGGCGGTCTCCCGCGCCCAGGCCGATCTGCAATACTTCTTCGTCAACGCTCGTCCGGTGCGCGACCGGATCATCGCCCATGCGCTGCGCCAGGCTTATCAGGATATTCTCTATCAGGACCGTCAGCCGGCGGCGCTGTTGTATCTGGAGCTGGATCCAGCGGCAGTGGATGTCAACGCCCATCCGGCTAAACAGGAAGTGCGGTTTCGCGCCGCCGCGCAGATTCACCAATTCATCCGCAACAGCGTGCAGAGCGTTCTCGCCGAGGCGGGTCCCGGAATCGCCACGCCGCCTGCGCCCCAGGCCGGTGCGCAACTGTGGTCGTGGGGTCAAGCTCGCGCCGGCGCTTCCAGAGCGCCGGAGCCGGTGGCGGAACGCCGCGCCGCTTATGGGCGGCTTCATCCGCCAGCGTCGGCTCAAGCTGAATTTGCCGCCGACCCGGCGCAAGTCGCGCCGGAGCCGCCGCCGCTGGGTTACGCGCTCGGTCAACTGCACGGCGTCTATGTGGTCGCGGAAAATCCCCAAGGATTGGTGATTGTCGATATGCACGCCGCTCACGAGCGGATTTTATATGAGCGGCTGAAGACCGCGCTGCTCGCCGGGGCGATCCAGACCCAAACCTTGTTGACTCCGGTGACGCTGACGGTCAGTGCGCAAGAACAGCGGCAGGCGGAAGAACATGGCGCATTATTCGCCAAAGCCGGGCTGGAACTGACGCCGCTGGGGCCGGATACCTTGGCGGTGCGGCAAATTCCGGCGCTGCTGGCCGCCTCGGACATCGCCGGGCTGGTGCGCGATATGCTGGCGGATCTGGCCGCGCAGGACACTAGCGACCGTACCGAAACTGCGCTGCTGGCCCTGCTGGCCCACCTGGCCTGTCATCAGGCGCTGCGCGCTCATCGTCCGCTCAACTTGTTGGAAATGAACGCCTTGTTGCGCGACATGGAGCGCACCGAGCGCAGCGGTCAGTGCAATCATGGCCGGCCCACCTGGATTCAGGTGACTTTGGATGAATTGGATCGCTTGTTCCGGCGCGGACGCTGATTCCCGCCCGCCCGCGCTGTTCCTGATGGGGCCGACCGCTTCCGGTAAAACCGCGCTGGCGGTGGAATTGGCGCAACGCCTGCCGGTGCAGATCATCAGCGTCGATTCCGCGCTGGTCTATCGCGGCCTGGATATCGGCGCGGCCAAGCCCGACGCCGCCACCTTGCGCCGCGCCCCGCACCGCTTGATTGACATTCTCGACCCCGCCGAGGCCTATTCCGCCGGACAGTTCCGCAGCGACGCCCGGCGCGAAATCAGCGCCATTCAAGCCGCTGGGCAAATCCCGCTGTTGGTGGGGGGCACGATGCTCTATTTCAGGGCGCTGGAACGCGGATTGGCAGCGTTGCCCGCTGCCGACGCGACGGTGCGCGCCCGCTTGGCGGCGATCATCGCCGAACAGGGCAGCGCCGCGCTGCATCGCCAGTTGGCGCAGCAAGATCCGGCAGCGGCGGCGCGCATCCATCCGCATGACGCCCAGCGCATTCAGCGGGCGCTAGAGGTGTGCGAGCTGACCGGACGTTCTTTGACGGAACTTTGCCACGCGGCGCATAACGAATCCTTACCATTTCGCATCGTCAAGCTGATCATCGCCCCGAGCGAACGCTCTATCTTGCACCAGCGGATCGCCCAGCGCTTTCAGACGATGCTGGAGCAGGGGTTTGTCGCCGAAGTGCAGCGGTTGCGCAGCCGGGGCGATTTGGATTTGGATAAACCGGCCCTGCGCGCTGTCGGCTATCGGCAAGTCTGGAAATATTTGGAGGGCGCACTGGATTATCCGGCGCTGATCGCACAGGGCGTGGCCGCCACCCGGCAGTTCGCCAAGCGACAATTGACCTGGCTGCGCGCTGAAACCGACGCGCATTGGCTGGACAGCGCCGCGCCGGACGGCTGGGATCGCGTGATCAGCGTGTTGCGCCAAACCGGGGTTTTTTCCGACATGACGCGGCGGCTGTGCTAAAATTCGCCAGTTTTGGGGTGTGATTGGGGGCTGGCAGCCTGGCGCAGACAGATCAGATCGCTGCGCAGAACACATCATCGGAATGTGATGAATGCCTGCCGGTTGAAAATTTTGGGGACTAGGCACGCCTTATGCTTAATACCCCGTGACTTTCTGAATACTTTCGCCCGTCGTCGCTGGCGGACGCGGATTGAAACATAACAACAAGGGAGCTTCGTAATGGCAAAAGGTCATTCTCTCCAGGAACCGTTCCTGAACGCGCTGCGTAAAGAGCGGATTCCCGTTTCGGTCTATCTGGTCAACGGCATCAAGCTGCAAGGCCAGATTGAATCTTTCGATCAGTTTGTGGTGCTGCTGAAGAACAGCGTCAGCCAGATGATCTACAAGCACGCTATTTCTACCGTGGTGCCGGTGCGCAACGTGCGATTGAATCTGGCGACCGACGAGACCAACGGCGGCGAGTCGCTCTGACGTTCGGGGCCGGCTGGAACGCGGAGGACAGGTTGTTCGAGCGTCCGCGCAGCGGTGAACGCGCTATTCTGGTGCAACTGGCGTTCGATGGCGATCAGGAGGCCCAGGATTCCATCGAGTTCCGCGAGTTGGCGGCTTCAGCCGGCGCCGAGTGCGTAGCGTTCATTAGCGGACGCCGCTCTGCGCCGGATCCGCGCCTGTTCGTCGGCAGCGGCAAAGCCGAGGAAATCCGCCAGGCGGCGCAGCAGGGAGAAACGCAACTGGTGATTTTCGACCACGCCCTGTCGCCAAGTCAGGAGCGCAATCTGGAGGCGTTGCTGCAATGCCGGGTGGTGGACCGCACCGGGTTAATTCTCGACATCTTCGCCCAGCGCGCCCGCAGCTTTGAAGGCAAACTGCAAGTGGAGCTGGCGCAGTTGCGGCATTGGTCCACCCGCCTGGTGCGCGGCTGGACCCACCTGGAGCGGCAGCGCGGCGGCATCGGCCTGCGTGGTCCCGGCGAGACCCAGTTGGAAACGGATCGGCGCCTGTTGGCCGAGCGCATCCGGCAAATTGGTCTGCGCCTGGAGCGGGTGGAGCGGCAGCGCGAACAGGGACGCAAGGCCCGGCGCAAGGCCGATTTACCCACCGTTTCCCTGGTCGGTTACACCAACGCCGGTAAATCGACCCTGTTTAACGCCTTGACTCAGGCCCAGGTTTACGCGGCGGACCAACTTTTTGCCACGCTGGACCCGACTTTGCGGCGTCTGGAACTGCCCGGCACCGAGCCGGTCATTCTTGCCGACACCGTGGGTTTTATCAGCCGCTTGCCGCATGAGCTGGTGGCGGCGTTCCGTTCGACCTTGCGCGAGACCGGCGAAGCCAGCTTGTTGCTGCATGTGATCGACGCCGATCATCCAGATCGGGAGCGGGCCATCGCCCAGGTCGAGACAGTGTTGGCGGAAATTGGCGCTGCCGAGGTTCCGCGATTGCAAGTTTTTAACAAAATTGATCTCAGCGGTCAGCCGCCGCGTTTGGAGCGCGACGCCCAAGGCGCGGCGCGGTCGATTTGGTTGTCGGCGACGACCGGGGCCGGGCTGGAGCTGCTGTCGCTGGCGCTGGCCGAACGCTTGCGCGGCGGCGCGGTACACGGCTGGTTGTGCCTGCCGCCCTCGGCGGCCCGATTGCGCGCCCGGCTGTTTGATCTGGGCGCTGTACTCACCGAACAGACTGCGCCGAGCGGGGAATGCTGGATCGAAGTGCGCACCTCGCGTGGCAATGTCGAGCGACTGTGCCGTCAGGAAGGGTTGCGGGCGGAATGGGTGCGTTCGGGATTTGCAATTCCGATGATTTAAATGCGATGACACGAAACTTTGAGGTACGACATGGCCTGGAATGAACCGGGAGGCGGGAACCGCGATCCCTGGAACGGAGGCGGTCGCGATCAGGGGCCGCCCGACTTGGATGAAGTGGTGCGCAAACTGTCTGATCGTTTCAACAACCTGATGGGCGGGCGGCGCGGCGGTGATCGCGGCGGCGCTGGCGCAGCGGGTTCTGGCGGTTCTGGATGGGCCGGCGTCGGCCTGGTGGTGGCGATCATCGCCGTGATCGGCTGGCTGATCGCCAGCATCTACATCGTCAATGAAGGCGAGCGCGGGGTGGTGTTGCGGTTTGGCCGCTATCTGGAGACCACCCTGCCTGGCCCGCATTTACGCATCTTCCCCATCGACCGCGTGGAAATTGTCAACGTCGAACAGCGGCGTTTCCGCGAAGTCGGCTATCGCTCCGGATCAAGCGGCGCTCGGCAACCGGCGATTCGCTCAGTGCCGAAGGAAGCGTTGATGCTGACCCAGGACGAAAACATCGTCGATGTGCGGCTGGCGGTGCAATATCAGATTAAAGACCCGCGTGCTTATCTGTTTAGCGTGTTTGACCCGGAAAGCGTGCTGGTGCAGGTGGTGGAAAGCGCCACCCGCGAAACCATCGGCAAAAGCACCATGGACTTCGTGCTGACCGAAGGCCGCAGCGATATCGTCGCCGACATTCGCACCTTGAGTCAGGAAATCCTGGACAGCTACGGCGCGGGCTTGCAGATCATCACCGTGGTGTTGCAGGACGCCCAGCCGCCTGAAGAAGTGCAGGACGCCTTCGCCGACGCCATCAAGGCCCGCGAAGACGAGCAGCGTCTGAAGAACGAAGCGGAAGCCTATTCCAATGAAGTCATCCCTCGGGCTCGCGGCCAGGCGGCGCGACGCTTGCAGGAAGCCTCAGCCTACAAGGAACAGGTCATCGCTCAGGCCCAGGGTGAGGCCAGCCGCTTTGAGCAATTATTGGCGGCGTACAACCGGGCGCCAGAAGTGACCCGCGAACGTCTCTATCTGGAGACGATGGAAGCGGTGTTGGCCGAAGTGAGCAAAGTGGTGGTGGATGTCAAGGGGGCGAATAATCTGTTGTATCTGCCGTTGGATCGGTGGCTGAAATCGACCGAGACCAGCGCCAGCGAGGCGCGAGTCACCCAGGAGGCTGCGCCGGGGTCTTCAGCGCCGTCGATGGATGGTAGCGCAGCCGCGACGCGCCTGCGCGATGTCAACCGTAGCCGAGAGGTGCGCTGATGGCCCGCTCACAATTGCCGGTATCCCGCAACGCCGTATTGGGCGCACTGGGCGCGCTGGTGGCGGTGCTGTCCATGTCGCTGTTCACCGTGGACGAAACCCAGACCGCGATTCGCTTTCAGTTGGGTGAGATCGTCGAGGACAACTACAAGCCCGGCCTGCATTGGAAATGGCCGCTGATCAATAACATCCGCAAGTTTGACCGGCGGTTGCAGACCCTGGAGACCGAGCCGGAGCGCTTTCTGACTGCGGAAAAGAAAAACGTGATCGTCGATTCCTTCGCCATGTGGCGCGTCGAGGATGTGCGCCGGTTTTACACCACAGTCGGCGGCGACCCGGCCCAGGCCAATGTCCGGCTCGATCAAATCGTCAAGGACAGCCTGCGCAGCGAGTTCAGCAAGCGCTCGATTCAGGAAGTGGTGTCGGGCGACCGGGCGCAAATCATGGAAACCTTAAGTCGCCTGCTCCGCGAACAGGCGACGCAACTGGGCATCGCTGCGGTCGATGTGCGGATCAAGCGTATCGACCTGCCGTCCGATGTCAGCAGCTCGGTGTTTAGCCGGATGAAAGCCGAACGTCTGCGCGTGGCCAAGGACTTCCGTTCACGCGGCGCGGAAGCCGCCGAACGGATTCGCGCCGACGCTGACCGTCAGGGTACGGTGATTTTGGCCGAAGCCTATCGGGATGCGGAGCGTCAACGCGGCGAGGGCGACGCCCAGGCCGCGGATATTTACGCCCAGGCTTATGGCAAGGATCAGGATTTCTACCGCTTTCATCGCAGCCTGAGCGCCTACCGGCAGAGTTTCAACAGCCGGAACGATGTGCTGGTGCTGGAGCCCGATTCGCAATTCTTCCGCTATTTCAACCAGTCGCGTGTTGAAAATCAGGACGCAACCCCGCCGCCTGCTGTGTCAGCGCCAGCGCCGTCTAGCGCAACCCCGCCGCGTGTTGAGGAAGCAGCAGCGCCGTCCAGCGCAACCCCGCCGTCCGCCGCACCATGAGAATGACGCTGGATCGCGGGTCAGCCAGAGCCGCCCAACCCAGCCAAAGTCGCCGCCATGTGGAATGAATTACTGGCGGCGCTGGGCTTAATGCTGGTGCTGGAAGGCGTCCTGCCGTTTCTCAGTCCCGGCCTGTTTCGCCAGACCCTCCAGCGGATGATCCCGCTGGAGGATCGGCTGTTGCGGCTGGTTGGATTGTCCAGCATGGGATTCGGCCTGGTGGTGCTGTATTTCTTGCGCTGAACCTCTCCAGCCGTGTGCTGGAGACGTCGCTGGCTGGCCCAATCTTCCCGGCGACAGTACACTTTCCCCGGCGCAACTCACGCCGCTTGACCCCTGCATCGGATCATTTCCTTAAAAAACCTGCTGAATCGCTGGGCGCTCATGATTGAAGACCGCTGGTTATTGCCCGAAGGCATTGAAGAAATCCTGCCGCCCGCCGCCGGTCGGCTGGAATGTTTGCGTCGCCAACTGCTTGATCTTTACCAAAGTTGGGGCTACGAGCTGATAATTCCGCCGCTGATCGAATTTCTGGAATCGCTGCTGACCGGGGCCGGCGATGATCTGGAGCTGCAAACCTTCAAACTGACCGATCAACTCAGCGGGCGGATGATGGGGGTGCGGGCGGATATGACGCCGCAAGCGGCGCGGATTGACGCCCACCGCCTCAAGCGCAATGGCCCGGTGCGGCTGTGCTACATGGGGCCGGTGTTGCGCACGCGCGCCGATAAGTTTGGCGGCTCGCGCAGTCCGTACCAGGCTGGCGTCGAGCTGTACGGTCATCGCGGCGATGCAAGCGATCTGGAAGTGCTGACGCTGATGCTGGAGACTTTGCGGATCGCCGGGGTGGGCGAGACTCACCTGGATTTGGGTCATGTTGCGGTGTTCCGCGCCTTGGTGCGCCAGGCCGGGTTGAATCCGGCTCAAGAAGGCGTGCTGTTTGAAGCCTTGCAACGCAAGGCGCTGCCGGAAATTCATCAACAACTGACCGAATGGGCGCTGCCCGAAGCCTGCCGCGCCCGTCTGGAAGCGCTGGCGAACCTGAACGGCGGGCCAGAGACCCTCGACGAGGCGCAGGCGCGACTGGGATCGAGCCACCCGGAGGTCGCCGAGGCGCTTAACCTGTTGCGGCGTCTGGTCGAAGCGCTGGGCCGGCAGCGGCCAGACGTGCCGATTCACGTCGATTTGGCTGAACTGCGCGGCTACCACTACCACACCGGGGTCCTGTTTTCCGCCTATACGCCTGGACAAGGCGCGGCAGTGGCCCAGGGTGGGCGCTACGATGAAATCGGCCAGGTGTTTGGCCGGGCCAGACCGGCGACCGGCTTCAGCACCGATTTGGCGACCTTGCTCTGGCTGGGCGCCGCGCCGCCGCCGCTCACCGGTGGCGTCTACGCCCCGCCGGTGGGCGAAGCCGGTCTGGAGGAATGCGTGGCGCAATTGCGCGGTCAGGGCGAGCGGGTGATTCGGGCGCTGTCGGGGGCCGCCATGGAGCCGCACGCTTTAGGATGCGACCGGGAGTTAGTGCAACAGGCCGGGCAGTGGGTGGTGATCCCGTTGCCAAATTCAGCAAATCTGACAGGAATCTGACATGGGCAAGAATGTAGTGGTCATCGGCGCACAGTGGGGCGACGAGGGCAAAGGCAAGGTGGTGGATCTGCTCACCGAGAACGCCTCAGCGGTTGTGCGGTTTCAGGGAGGCCACAACGCCGGGCATACGCTGGTGATTAACGGTCAGAAAACCGTGCTGCATCTGATTCCCTCCGGGATTTTGCGCGAGGGGGTCGCCTGCCTGATCGGCAATGGCGTGGTGCTGTCGCCGGCGGCGCTGCTCAGTGAGATCGACCGTCTGGAGCAGCAGGGCGTCGAGGTGATGACGCGACTGCGCGTCAGCGAAGCCTGCCCGCTGATCTTGCCCTATCACGTCGCGCTGGATCAGGCCCGCGAGAAGGCGCGTGGTGAACGGGCGATTGGCACAACCGGGCGCGGCATCGGTCCCGCTTACGAAGACAAAGTAGCGCGGCGGGCCGTGCGGTTAGGCGATCTGTGTCATCCAGAACGGTTTGCCGCCAAACTGAATGAGGCGCTGGATTTTCATAATTTTGTGTTGCAACACTATTTTCAGGCGACGCCGGTTGACTTTGAAGCGGTGCTGAATGAGACGCTGCTGATGGGCGAGCGGCTGCATCGGCTGACCGCAGATGTCACCGGACTGCTGGACGCACATCGGCGGCGTGGCGATAACGTCTTGTTTGAAGGGGCGCAAGGCGCGATGCTGGATGTCGATCACGGCACCTATCCCTATGTGACCTCCTCCAACACCACCGCTGGCGGCGCGGCGACCGGCAGCGGGCTGGGGCCGCGCTATCTGGATTATGTGCTGGGCATCACCAAAGCCTACGCCACCCGGGTCGGCGGCGGGCCGTTCCCGACCGAGTTGTTTGATGAAACCGGCGATTATCTGGCCGAGCGCGGGCATGAATTTGGCTCCACCACCGGGCGGCGGCGGCGCTGCGGCTGGTTCGATGCGGTGGCGTTGCGCCGATCCATTCTGAATAACAGCGTGTCCGGGCTGTGCGTGACCAAATTGGACGTGCTGGACGGGTTGGAGCGGATTCGGATTTGCGTGGGCTATCAATGCGCGGCGAAGCCGTTGGACGGTGCGCCGTTGGGCGCTGAGGCCTTGGCGGCCTGTGAGCCGGTTTACGAAGAGCTGCCGGGCTGGGCGGATTCCACGGTAGGCGTGCGCCAGTATCAAGCCTTGCCGGCCAACGCCCAGGCCTATCTGCGACGCATGGAAGAATTGTCCGGCGCGCCAATTGACCTGATTTCTACCGGGCCGGATCGGCTTGACACCATTGTGTTGCGCGATCCGTTTGGTTAAAGACGATCCGCAGCGGTGGCGCGGCAGCGCCGCCCGCTGCCCTTGATTGTCAGCTCACTTCAGGGTGTTCTTGTAGACCTTGCCATCCTTCATGATGACCAGAAAATACTTGCCAGGCTCGGCGATGATCTGGAGGTTTGCAAGCGGATCGCCATCCACCAGGAGCAGATCGGCCAGGGCGCCTTCCTCGATGACCCCCAGTTTGCCGGGATAGGGGTTGCGCGGCCCGGACAGGGCCAACACCTCAGCATTGTTGCGGGTGGCCATCGTCAGCACCTCGCCGGGCGAGAACCAGCGCGACATGATTGCCAACTGCTCAGTTTGAGCCGCCGCCTTCTGGGGGTTGAACAAGGCGTCCACGCCCCAAGCAAGCTTCACCCCGTGCTGCTTGGCCAAGCGAATCGTCTGTTCGGTGCCTTGCGCTACTTCCAGTTGTTTCAGGCGGCTGGGCGATCCTTCCGGGAAGCGCGGATCGGGGTCGCCTAGAAAGGGCTGGACGCTCAACCAGACGTTGTTCTCGACCATCATTCTGATCGTGTCCTCGTCAATCAGTTGGCCGTGTTCGATACTCTTGACGCCGGCGCGAAGGGCGGTGCGCACCGCTTCGGTAGTGTAGGCGTGAACCATCACATAGGTGCCCCAGGCAGACGCCGCCTCGACTGCCGCCCGCAGTTCGGCTTCAGTAAACTGGCTCACGTCAATCGGGTCGTACACCGAGGACACGCCGCCGCCCGCCATCAGTTTGATCTGGCTGGCGCCGCGCATGAGTTGCTCGCGCACCCGCCTGAGCACCTCGGCTTCGCCGTCGGCAATCGCGGCATATCCGTAACGTTCGGAGAAGTGGATATCGCCGTCGGCTCTGGGCAGGTCATGCACCGTGCGGAAATCGCCATGGCCGGCAGTCTGGGAGATCATCGCGCCCGACGGCCAAATGCGCAGACCTGGGATGCGCCCCTCGTCGATCATCCGCTTCAGCCCGAACACCGGCCCTCCGGCATCGCGCACTGAAGTAATGCCGTGCATCAACATTTCTCCAGCATCCTGTCCGGCCCGCAGCACCGCGTAGTTGGCGTCGCTGGTCATCAAGGTCATCTCCGAGATCGTGGTCATCGCCAGATGCGCGTGGGCGTCGATCAGACCGGGCATCAAGGTGCGCCCTTCGCCACGGATCACCGTGACATCGGCGCTACAGGCGATGGAGATTGGCGCACTGGATATCTTGTCGATCTTGTTGCCGCGCACCAGGACGTTGGAGGGAGCGGACAGCGCACTGGATGCGCTATCGAAGATGCGGACATTCTCAAACAGCATGGCCGTTGGCTCCTGATCCTGCGCGTATACGGCGGCTGGGGTAAAACACGCGACGGTCAGCAGTGTTTTTATCAGCCGCCCAACCCGTTGTTGCATGGCCCTTTCCTTCTGGTAGTGATGTTAATGCCCAACCTGGAGTGAAGCGGCGGCTGGAGGCGCAGACCGTTTGCGCAGCAAATGCGCCAGTGAAGGCCGTCCAGTGAGCGCCGCGAATGTGCTTGAGTGCGGTGTTCGGTGCGGACATCGGATGGATTATTTTCATCGGTGGTTTGGATTTTCCTGAAAATTAAACAATGAGCCGTTCGGTGATCTGCGCCCAGGATTCAATGCTGCGCGTTCAAGGCGCGAATGACTCGGCAAGGGTTGCCGGCTGCAAAGACATCCGCCGCTATCGACCGCGTGACAACGCTGCCTGCGCCAATCACTGATCTGTCGCCGATGGTGACGCCGGGAGCGATGATTGCGCCGCCTCCCACCCAGACATCAGAACCGATAGTGATCGGCTTGGCCGATTCCAGGCCGTTGCGGCGCTCGGCGGCGCTGATCGGATGGGTTGCCGTGTAAATTTGCACTGCCGGACCCAACAGCACATGGTTGCCGATGGTCACTGGCGCAACGTCGAGTACCACGCAATTGAAGTTGAAGAAAACGTGTGCGCCCAACACGATGTTCGCGCCGTAGTCGCAGAAAAACGGCGGCTGAATCCAGACATCCGTTGAAGTTCGTCATGGAAGACGAACGACCCTGCCGGTTGAAGAAGGCGTTGCGTAGGGGCTTGGACTCGCCCGCCTCGATGTGAGGGCATGGCGAGGCCACCCGGAGCACGCCGTCCGGCGGTTCTTGATGCTTCGGTTGCGCCCTCATTCGCGCTAGAATCGACATTGGGTTAGGGTATGCGGTTAGGTAAAGAAGACCCGGAAGAGCCTGTAAAACCCGCCGGGCGGAAGTTGCGAAA
>JBDHRB010000017.1:0-13102 GCA_039807355.1 Candidatus Competibacteraceae bacterium | reverse complement strand
GCGGCGTGGGCCGGGCCTATTTGGGCAGAAACTGGTTGATGGTGTCCATCAGCACGGTTTCTTCAACCGGCTTGATCACATAGCTTTTGGCTCCTTGCCGCGCTCCCCAGATTTTGTCGGTTTCCTGATCCTTGGTGGTGACGATGATCACCGGAATATGGCTGGTGGCGGGATTCTTGGTGATTTGTCGCGTCGCCTGAAAGCCGTTGATCTTGGGCATCACTACATCCATCAGGATCAGGTCCGGGCGTTCGGCCTGGGCGACTTCGACGCCTTGCTCGCCGTCTGTCGCGGTGAGGATTTCGTGCCCATGTTTTTTAAGGATTCGGCTCAGACTCAGCGTCTGGGTGGGCGAGTCGTCGACAATGAGTATGCGGGCCATGCTGCCACTCCTGGGATGATCTTGCATATCGGCTTCGTGCGCCAACCGGTGGCCCGGGCGGCAGAGAAGAGTCAGGGCGTCCGCCCCCGGCGATCCAGCCTTCCTGCGTCAGCGGGCGCGGTGAGCCTGATCGGCGCGATCCGCCGCTGGCCGGGAGGAGGTTCTGGGATGGGGGACTGCTTGCCAGTGCATGATAGGATACCTGATTAATCGGTTCAATTTGAGGATTTGTTTCATGAATGATTCAACAGGCGGTTTTTTTCCGCGTTTGATGCTGGCATTGCGCGCCGGTTGGCGGATTCTCAACGATGGCGACTTCGCCGACGGCGTGCAGCGCCGGATGCAGGGTGAAGAAACGGCGGTCATCGAGGCCAAGCCGGCCTTGCGCGAGACCGCGCCGGATGCGGCATTGCAATTATTGGCGCTGTTGCAACAGGAAGGGCGGTTCGTCGATTTTCTTGAAGAGAACGTCAGCGCCTATTCCGACGCGGAAATTGGCGGCGCGGCGCGGGTGGTGCATGAAGGCTGCCGCAAGGTGATGCGCGACTATGTGCAGATTGAGCCGGTGCGCGAGGAAGCGGAAGGGGCGCGGGTGACCTTGCCCGCCGGTTTTGATGCGGCGGCGGTGCGCCTGACCGGCAATGTGGTGGGACAAGCGCCGTTTACCGGCACGCTGATGCATCGCGGCTGGCGGGCGCAGCGGATCAGCCTGCCGAAACTGGCCGAGGGTCACGATGCCCGGGTGCTGGCCCCGGCGGAGGTTGAGTTATGAGTGAACCCCGGTACGCGGTCGGCATTGATTTAGGCACGACCCATTGTGTGATGGCGGCGGTCGATCTGGCCGCCAGCGACCGCGAGGCGGTGGTTGAACGCATTGAGGCGATTCCGCAATTGACCGCCCCTGGCGCGGTCGAGGAGCGGTTGATGCTGCCGTCGTTTCTCTACCTGCCGCATTCCGACGAGTTGCGCGTTGAAGATCGAGTGTTGCCCTGGGACCCAGCGCCGCCGTTTGTGGTCGGCGAGCTGGCCCGGAGCATGGGCGGGCGCACGCCGATTCGTCTGGTATCCAGCGCCAAGAGCTGGCTGTGTCATCCCGGCGTGGATCGCCGCGCCGCGATTTTACCCATCGAAGCGCCGGAGGAAGTGACGCGGGTTTCGCCATTGCAGGCGTCGATGCGCTATCTGGAGCATCTGCGCGCAGCCTGGGATCAGCAACATCCCGATGCGCGGTTGACCGAGCAGGATGTGGTGTTGACCGTGCCCGCTTCCTTCGATCCGGTGGCCCGGGAGTTGACCGCCGAAGCCGCAGCAGCAGTCGGCTTGAACCAGTTGGTGTTGCTGGAAGAACCGCAGGCGGCGTTGTATCACTGGATTCTGGCCAGCGGCGGCGACTGGCGCAAACAGGTGCGGCTCGGCGACATCATCCTGGTGATTGACCTGGGCGGCGGTACTACCGACTTTTCGCTGATCGCCGTCACCGAGCATGATGGATCGCTGGAACTGGTGCGGGTGGCGGTCGGCGACCATATCCTGCTGGGCGGCGACAACATGGATTTGGCCCTGGCTCATGCGGTGCGCGCCAAACTGGCCGAGCAGGGCGTGACCCTGGACGCTTGGCAGTTGCAAGGTCTGACCCACGGTTGCCGCAACGCCAAGGAGCTTTTGCTCAGTGACGCCAGCGTTGAACGAGCGCCGGTGGTGGTGCCGAGTCGCGGTTCCCGACTGATCGGCGGCACGCTGCGCACCGAACTGACCCGTGAGGAAGTCACCTGCAATCTGGTGGAAGGCTTTTTCCCGAAGGTGGAGGCGGCGGCGCGACCGGCGGGACGAGCGCGGGCGGCCTTGACCAAGCTTGGCTTGCCCTATGCCCAGGATGCGGCGATGACCCGGCATCTGGCGGCGTTTCTCGGTCGCCAGGTCGGCGCGACCCGCGATTTGCACGGTTTTGCCGAAAACGCGGCGCAAGGCGCAACCTTTCTCCATCCCACCGCAGTGCTGTTCAATGGCGGCGTGTTCAAAGCCCCGTCGCTGCTGGAGCGCACCCTGGAGGTGTTGAACACCTGGCTGGCGGCGGAGGGTGCGCCGCCGGTGCGGCTGTTGGCTGGCATGGACCTTGACTTGGCGGTGGCGCGCGGCGCGGCCTACTACGGCTACGCCCGGCGTGGCGGCGGGGTGCGGATTCGCGGCGGCACCGCCAAGGCCTATTACGTCGGCGTGGAAAGCGCCATGCCGGCAGTGCCGGGAATGGAGCCGCCGATTGAGGCGCTGTGCATCGCCCCGTTCGGCATGGAGGAAGGCACGCAGGCGGAACTGCCGTCGCAGGAAGTCGGGCTGGTGGTCGGCGAGCCGGTGCGCTTCCGCTTCTTCGGCTCCTCGGTGCGGCGCGTCGATCAGGTCGGCACGGTGCTGGCGCAGTGGACGCCGGAGGAAGTCGAGGAGCTGGAGGAGATCGAAGCAACGTTGCCTGCCGAAGATCGGCAACCGGGCGAAGTGGTGCCGGTGCGTCTTCATGCGGCGGTCACCGAAGTCGGCACGCTGCGTCTGGAGGCGGTGCCGCGCATCGGCGCCGAAACCTGGAAGGTCGAGTTCGACGTGCGCGGGGAGGAGTAAACCATCGCTCGCTCCAACGCTCCGCGCTATCAGGTGGGCATTGACCTTGGCACCACCCACACGGTTCTTGCTTACGCGGATCTGAAAGCGCCGCGCCGCACCCGAACGCCGGGCGAAATCCAGTGCTTGCCCATCGAACAACTGGTCGCGCCCGGCGCAGTGGCGGCGAAACGGCTGCTACCGTCGATGCGCTACCACCCGGCGGACGGCGAACTGGCGGCGGCGGATCGGCAATTGTCCTGGCCGTTCACGGACCCCGGCGCGGTCACCGACGCGATCTTCGGCGAGCTGGCCCGGGAACGCGGTTCACGGTCGCCGGGGCGACTGGTGTCCAGCGCGAAAAGTTGGTTGTCGCATGGCGGGGTGGATCGCAGTGCGCCGATTTTGCCGTGGGGCGCGGCGGACGGCGTGGCGAAAATCTCGCCGGTCGCCGCCAGCGCCAGTTACCTGGCCTATCTGCGTACTGCCTGGAATCACCAGTTTCCCCGCCAGCCGCTGGAGCGCCAGGAGCTGACGCTGACGGTCCCGGCGTCGTTTGATGAGGCGGCGCGGGCCTTGACCATCGAAGCGGCGCGGCTGGCCGGTCTGCCACAGTTGCGCCTGCTGGAGGAGCCGCAGGCCGCTTGCTACGACTGGCTGTATCGTCATCAAGACGACGCGGCGGCGGCGCTCGGCGATGCGCGGTTGCTGCTGGTCTGCGATGTCGGCGGCGGCACCACCGATTTGACTCTGATTCAAATCGAGTCGGATGAGCAGGGTGCGAAACTGACCCGCATCGGCGTCGGCGACCACCTGATACTGGGCGGCGACAACATGGACCTGACCCTGGCGCGCACCGTCGAGGCGCGTCTGGGCGGCGGGCGGTTGAGCGCCGGCCAATTGTCGCAACTGTTGCAGCAATGCCGCAGCGCCAAGGAACGATTATTGGCGGACGCCGCGCCGGAACAGGTCACCGTTACCGTCTTGGGCGGCGGCACGCGCTTGATCGGCGCCGCACGCTCGGCGGAAATCAGCCGTGAGGAAGCGCAGACGTTGCTGGTGGACGGGTTCCTGCCCCGGATTGACCGGGGACAACGGCCCCAGAGCCGGCGCGGCGCAGTGGTGGAATTTGGCTTGCCTTATGCCGCCGACCCAGCGATCAGCCGACATCTGGCGGCGTTTCTGGCCCGCCATGCCGACGCGGCCCGTCAGGCGCTCGGCGCATCGGCCTCAGAGGAGCCGCCGATGCCGGATACGGTGTTGCTGAACGGCGGGGTCTTTCATGGCGCGGCGCTGGCCGGGCGCTTGCTGGAGACGCTGGGCGACTGGCGCGGGCGGGCGTTGCGACGGCTGGATAATCCTGAACCGGATTTGGCGGTGGCCCGAGGCGCAGTGGCTTATGGACTGGCCCAGCGCGGTCAGGGCTTGAAGGTCGGCGGCGGTTCGGCGCGCAGCTATTTTTTGCGGGTGGACGGCGACCGGGACCGCAAGCAGGGCGTTTGCCTGCTGCCGCGCAGCGCCGAAGCCGGGCGGGAAATTCGCCTGGAACAACGGTTTTCGCTGCGACTCGGTGCGCCAGTGCAGTTTCATTTGCTGTCATCGACCGCAGATACGCCCTACCAGCCCGGCCAGCTTGTGGCGCTGGAAACAGAGTCGCTGACGCCGTTACCGCCGGTGGCCACGGTCATCGAAAGCGCAACCGCCGGCGAGACTCTGGTGCAACTGGCGGCGCAACTGACCGAAGTGGGAACGCTGGAGGTGGATTGCGTTGCGACGGACGATTCAACGCGGCGTTGGCGGCTGGCCTTTCAATTGCGCGGCGGCGATGCGGCGACTCTGGCCCGCTTGCATCCGCGCTTCCCGGAAGCGGCGGCGCGGCTGGAGCGGTTCTACGGCGCTCGCGCCGCTGATGTAGAGGCCAAGGAAATCAAGGGATTGCGCAACGATCTGGAGCGGTGGCTCGGCCCACGCGAGACTTGGGAAACCCCGTTGTTGCGTGAATTGTTCGGAACGCTCTGGAGTGGAGCGCGGCGGCGGCGCCGTTCGGTCGATCATGAACGTCTCTGGTTCAATCTGGCGGGCTATTGTCTGCGGCCCGGCTTTGGTTATCCGCTGGACGAGTGGCGGGTCGGGCAACTGTGGACGTTGTATGCGCAGGGCGTGCAATACCCGCAGGATCGGCAAAATCGCGCCGAATGGTGGACGCTGTGGCGGCGGGTCGCGGGCGGGCTGGATGCGGCGGCGCAGACCCGGTTGAGCGAGGACTTATTCAGCGGGTTGCGTCCTTGGCCCAGTTCATCCGCCAAGGACAAATCCGCCAGCGTTGAAGACCTGGCGCGGCTGGCTGGGGTGCTGGAGCGGGTGCCGGCGGCGCGCAAGGTTGAACTCGGCGAGCTGTTGTTGGCGCGACTGGCGCGTAAAGGCGAATCGCCGCAACTGTGGTGGGCGGTCGGGCGGCTGGGCACCCGGGTTCCGGTTTATGGCAGCGCCCATGATGTGACGCCGACCGCGATAGCCGCCGACTGGCTGGAGCGGGTGTTGGCCCTGGACTGGAAAGCCGCCCCGCCCGCCGCATTCGCCGCGACCTTGCTGGCGCGCTTGAGCGGCGACCGGGAGCGGGATTTGGATGAGGCGCTGCGTCAGCGGGTGATGCAACGCCTGCGAGCGGCGAAAGCGCCAGGGTCCTGGCTGCGTCTGGTGGCGGAGGTGGTGGAGCTGGATGAGGCGGACGCCGGGCGGGTGTTCGGCGAGGCGCTGCCGCCCGGTCTGCGACTGGTCGCCTAGCGCGGTTATTTGCCGATCCGCAACAGCCCGCCCAAACCGTGCTGATCGAGAAACAGATTGACGCGCTGGCGGATGGCGCTGGCGGTGTCAAGATCAATCACTTCCTCCAGCAGAGCTTGCGCCGCGTCGTAGCGCACGCTGCGGATCATCCATTTCACCTTGAGCAGGCTGCCCAGATTCATGCTCAGGCTGTCCAGGCCCATGGCCATCAGCAGCAGGGCCGCCGCCGGATCGCCGGCCATTTCGCCGCAGACGCTGATCGGGCGTCCCGCCGCCTGGGCCTGGGTGATGACATGGCGAATCGCCGCCAGCACCACCGGGTGCAGCGAGTCGTAGAGCTTGGCCACCCGGTCATTGTTGCGATCCACCGCCAGCAGATATTGGGTGAGATCGTTGCTGCCGATGGAGGCGAAATCGACCATGCGGATCAGCTTGTCGATTTTCCACACCGCTGACGGCACCTCGACCATGATGCCGACTCTAGGCGTGCGCACCGGCACGCCTTCCTGACGCAGCTCGTGTTCGGCATGGCGCAGCAATTCCAGCGCCTCATTCAACTCGCTGACCGTGCTGATCATCGGGAACAGGATCGACAGATTCGGGTAGGCGGTTCCCGCCCGCAGCATCGCCCGTAACTGGGTTTTGAACAAATCCGGCTGATCGAGGCTGATGCGGATGCCGCGCCAGCCGAGGAACGGGTTTTGTTCAGCAATCGGAAAATACGGCAGCGACTTGTCGCCGCCGATGTCCAGCGTGCGCAATACCACCGGATGCGGGTCCATGATGTGCAGAATCCGCGTGTAGATGGTGGTTTGCTCTTCCTCGCCGGGAAAGCGGTCGCGCAGAAAAAAGTGCATTTCCGAGCGGTACAGCCCAACCCCGGCTACGCCGCTGTTGCGGGCGGCGGCGATGTCGGCGAACAGCCCGGAATTGGCGTACAGCTCCAGGCGGCGGCCATCGAGGGTTTCCGCCGGCAGATCGCGCAGATGCTGCAAGCCCCGCGACAGTTCCGCCTCTTCGCGGATCAGCTTTTGATATTCCTGGCGCAGCGCCGGACCGGGCTGGACGCAAACCCGCACCGTGTAGCCGTCCACCGCCACTTCGCGGCCATTCAGCCGGCCCGGCGGTAGATTGCTGACTCCGAACACTGCGGGAATACCCAGGCCGCGCGCCAGCAATGCCACATGCGAGGTGCTGGTGCCGCGCACCGACACCAAACCTTTGATTTTTTCCGGCGGCACGTCCAGCACTTGGGAAACGCTGATGTCTTCGCCCATCAGAATCGTCTGGTCGGGATAGTGGCGGCTGATCGTTTGCTCTTCTTGCAGACGAGCCAGCAGGCGCTGACCGAGGTCCACGATGTCGCCGGCGCGTTCGCGCAGGTACGGATCGTCCATTTCGACGAAAATATTGGCGTATTCCATCACGGTGGCGCGTAACGCGCCGGGCGCCCAGTTGCCGGCGTGAATGCGCTCCAGGGTGCCGTTGACCAGGCTATCGCTGCTCAACAGCAGGGCGTAGGCGTCGAATAACGCCCGGTCGCCTGGCGACAGCAACAGGCGCATCCGCTCGCTCAGGCGCTGCAATTCGGCCAGCTCGGCGGCGACCGCCTGTTGAAAGCGCGCCGCCTCGGCTTCGGGCTGATCGGTGTCCTTGTCCGGCACCTGGCCCAGCGCCGCGCCGGGAAAGACCACCACCGCCTCGCCAATGGCGATGCCCGCCGCGCTGGACACCCCTTCCAGAAACAGGGTGCTGGACAGGGCGTGATCGTCGAGCCGTTCCAGCGCCTGGCGGATTTCCGCCTGGGTGATGCAGCCGGCCAGTTGCGCGGCCAGGGTCACCAGAAACGATTCTTCATCAGCGGTATAACGACGCTGTTCGCGTTGCTGCGCCGCCAGCACGCCCAGCACCTTGCGCCGGCGGATGATCGGCACGCCGATGAAGCCGTGAAACGGGGCCTCGCCGGTGGCCGGGATGTAGCGAAACGCCGGATGGGCGGGGGCGTTGTCGAGGTTGACCGGTTCGGCGCGGCTGGCAGCCATGCCGATCAGTCCCTGACCGAGTTTGAGGCGCACCTTGCCGACAGCGCCGGGGCGCAGGCCGTCGGTGGCCATCAGCACATGTTCGCCGCGGCTGGCGTCGGTCATGTATACCGAACAGACATCGGTGTGCAGGGCGGCCTTGACTTCGGCGACAATGAGATTGAGCGCCTCGTGCAGATCGCGGGTGGCGTTGATGTCTTGTACGATGCGCCGCAGAATGTCCAGCATGAGAGCGCCCTCGGGGCTTGGAAAACCGCGCAGGGAGGATGTCCTTACAGGCGTTTCTTCAGGGCCTCTCTGGCGGGCCAGACCAGCTTCTTTACCCGGACCCCTCGCCGGCTCGCGGGCGCGAGGTGCGCAGATTGGCGCGTCGGATGGCCGGGTCCAGCGGCGCGGGCGCGGCGGCGTCCAGAGGAAGCAAGCGTCGCGTCGCTACCGCCATGTGGGTGATTACCGGATTTCGTCCGTTTTCCACCCGCTGCATCTGCAAGACCGTGATCGGGGCGACCAACGCGCTGGAACGCACGGCTTCCGCCACCGGCGGAGGGCGATCTTCAGTGCGCCGCCCGGAGCCTGCCCGCCGGGCTGCATTGCCGTTGGCCAGCAGCGGGGCTAGTTCATGCAAGGCTCGCCAGTACACATGGCGCTTGAACGGCACCACGGCGCGCAGCGGATACCAGTAATCCACCCATTGCCAGTGATCGAATTCGGGGCGTTCGGAGGTATCTAGGCGCACCGCTTCCTCGGTGCAGCGCATCCGCAGCAGGAACCAGATTTGCTTTTGGCCGATGCAGACCTGTTGACAGCTTTCCCGGATCAGGCGTCGGGGCAGGCGATAGCGCAACCAGCCCCGCGTGGAGCCGATAATCTGGACATGTTCCGGGCGCAGACCGACCTCTTCAGCCAGTTCGCGGAACATGGCCTGCTCTGGCGATTCATCCCGCCGGATACCGCCCTGGGGAAACTGCCAGGAGTGCTGGCCAATGCGTTTCGCCCAGAACAGGCGTCCTTCTGCGTTACACAGGATGATGCCGACGTTCAGCCGATAACCCTCCGAGTCGATCACAGCGGCAACCAATATACTTTTTGTGGGGTTCGTGTATTTTTTCATCCTCATCATAATGCATCATCGTCCTTGAGCATAGCCGTCACGTTGTGGGCGAGTGCGCCCACCCTCCGAAGGAGTCCGCCATGGGTTGTTCACGCTGTCTTACGTTGCTGTTCTGCCTGCTGGCGTGGCTATCGCCGCTCAGCGCCTCGGCTTTCGAGGACCCGCCGCTGGCGGTCGCGGCGGCCCAATATCGGCAGTTGATCCGCGATAGCCGCGATCCGGGCGCTCAGGCGTCTGCGCTGTTGTTGCAGCAGGCCGAGAAGCTGGCCCGGCAGAAAAATCGTCTGGAAACGATCAGCGCCTATGAAACCGCCATCGCCGCCGGCGCGGATACAACCCCGGTCTGGCTGACGCTGAGTGAGCTTTGGCAGGCCGAGGCCGGGCAACAGGAACAGGACAACGCGGAGGATGCCGTCCGGCAACGCTCCCGCGAACGGGTTCAGCAAGCCGCCTGGAACGCCCTGCAAGTCGCCCGCGATCCGGCGGAGCGCGCCCGCGCCCTGGTTCGGCTGGGCGAACGCTACGACCAGGATCGTCAACCGAAGAAGGCCATGGCCGCCTACCGCGAGGCGCTGGCGCTGGAGGATCAACCGCGCATCGCCAAGCGTTATCAGGAACTGGCGGACGCCCACGCCTTCCAGATCAAGGGCGTCGATGTCGAGTCGGACAGCGCCCAGCCGAAAGTCTGTCTGAACTTTTCCGACAATCTGGCCAAGGGCCGACAACTGCATTACGAAGATTATCTGGTCATCGAGCCGGCGATTCAGCCGGTGGTGACTCCCGAAGGACGGCAGTTGTGCGTGGAAGGAGTCCGCCACGGTCAAAGTTACCTGATCAAAATCCGCGCCGGCGTTCCTTCCGCTGACGGTGAAAAAACCCGCGCCGTTCAGGAATTCACCGCCAAGGTAGAAGACCGCAAACCGACGCTCGGTTTTCGGGGCGCGACCTATGTCTTGCCAAAAACCGGCGATCAGCAGTTGCCGCTGACCAGCGTCAATGTCGATGAAGCGCGGGTGCGGGTGTTGCGCATCAACGACCGCAACCTGCTGCGGGAAATTGAAAACCGGCGGATTACCAATCTCCTGGATGGCTACGATCTCAACACCATCGCCAAACGCTCCGGCGAACTGGTCTGGGAAGGCGCGTTGACGCTGGCCAGCGGCGAGCGCAATCAGGAAGTCACCACCGCGCTGCCGGTCAACCAAATCCTGCGCGATCCGCAACCCGGCGTTTACATCGTCGCCGCCCGGCCAGCACAACAGAGCGCGGACAACGATTGGGAAAATCAGGCCACGCAATGGCTGGTGGTTTCCGATCTGGGCCTGTTCACCATGCGCGGTAATGACGGCCTGCATGTGTTTATCCGCTCGCTGGGCAGTGCGCAACCGCTGGCCGGCGTCGCGGTGCGGCTGTACGCCCGCAACAACGGCGAGCTGGGTAACGCCGTTACCGACGCCAAAGGTTATGTCCGCTTCGATCCGGGTCTGTTACGCGGTAATGGCGGGCGCGAGCCGGCGGCGCTGATGGTCTTCGGCGACGGCGACTACAACTTTCTGGACCTGACCAAGCCCGCCTTCGATCTCAGCGACCGAGGCGTGGAGGGACGCGCCGCGCCCGGTTTGATTGATGCGTTTCTTTATACCGAACGCGGCGTTTACCGACCCGGCGAAACCGTGGAGTTGATGACTCTGCTCCGCGACAGCCGGGGCTACGCGCTGGCGGAGGCCGCGCCGCTCACCCTGAAAGTGTTCCGGCCTGATGAAGTGGAGGCGGCGCAACTGCGTCCCGCCAACCCGGCGCTGGGCGGCTATCACAGCCAGATTCCGCTGCCGTTGAACGCTCGCACCGGAGCGTGGACCGTCAAGGCGTACACCGATCCGAAGGGCGAGCCGGTCGGCCAGGTCGGCTTTCAGGTGGAAGATTTCGTTCCGCAACAGTTGAAACTGGAGCTGAGTTCCGCCGCGCCGGTGCTGAAACCGGGCGAACCGGCGACGGTGAACCTCAGCGGGCGATTCCTCTATGGCGCTCCAGCGGCCAATCTCAAGGCCGAGGCGGAAGTGGTGCTGCGCGAAGACGCCAATCCTTATCCGGCGTTTCCCGGCTATCGCTTCGGGATGGCCCAGGAAACCTGGAGTGCGCAACGCTTCCCGGTGGCGCTGGCCGGCACCGATGCGCAAGGCAAAGCGCAGGCGCAGATCAATCTCAGCGAAGCTCCAGACACCACGCGCCCCTTGCAGGCCCGGCTGCGCGTCTCGCTGTTCGAACCGGGCGGGCGACCGGTCACCCGCAGCCTCGATTTGCCGTATCGGGTCCAGCCGTTCGCCATTGGCGTGAAACCGCGCTTCAGCGATGGCGGGGTGCAAACCGGTCAGCCAGCGGTGTTTGAAGTGATTGCGCTCGATCCGCTCGGCCAGCCGCAGGCGCAAGACGGCTTGAGCGCCAAGCTGGTGCGCGAGGAATATCAGTATTACTGGTATCACGATGAAGGCCGCTGGAATTACAAACTGGTGATCCGCGACAGCACCGCGATGTCCAGCCAAACCCTGAGCATTGCCGCCGACCAGCCCGCCGTGGTCACGCAAAGCGGACTGGACTGGGGCCGTTATCGGCTGGAAGTGCTGGACCCAAAAACCGGCGTCGCGTCCAGCCTGCGTTTCACCGTCGGCTGGTTCGAGAATCCCGGCGAGGGCGACGCCCCGGATCAAATGAAGGTCACGCTCGATCAACCGCGCTACGCCGCCGGGGCCACCGCCAAAGTGTTCTTGCGTGCGCCCTTCGCCGGTGAGGCGTTGCTCAATGTGGTCGGCGACCGGTTGTGGTTGAGCAAGACGGTGCGCGTGCCCGCAGAAGGAACAACGGTGGAATTACCCATTCTCGCTGAATGGGGGCCGGGCGCGTACATCACCGCGACCGCGTTTCGTCCGGCGGATCAAGCCCAATCCCGTGGGCCGGGCCGGGCGATTGGCCTCGCTTGGGTGGGGCTGGACCCTGCGCCGCGCACGCTGAATATTGCGCTCAATGCGCCGCCGGAATGGACGCCGCGCCAGACGGTGACGTTGCCGGTGACGGTGAGCGGGGTTGATCCCGGTCAACCGGCCTGGTTGACCGTGGCGGCGGTCGATGAGGGCATTTTGCAACTGACCGATTTCGCCAGTCCGGACCCGCTGCAATACTTTCTCGGCAAGCGCCGGCTGGGAATGCAACTGCTTGATCTGTATGGCAAGTTGATTGAAAGCGGCGGGCGACCCGGCGCGCTCAAGGTCGGCGGCGATGCGGATAGCCGGCAACTGGACGCCTCCGGGATTCGCACGGTGAAGACGCTGGCGCTGTTCTCTGGACCGGTGGCGCTGGACGCCAACGGTCAGGCGCAAATTCCGCTGGCCTTGCCGGATTTCAATGGGCAACTGCGCCTGATGGCGGTGGCCTGGGATGGGCGGCGCTTGGGCCGGGCGGAGGCGGCGCCGCTGGTGCGCGATCCATTGATCGCACGGGTTTATCTGCCGCGTTTTCTGGCCCCGGAGGATGAAAGCCGCGTCACCGTCGCCGTGCAGAATCTGAACGCACCGCCCGGCGCTTACGCAATTCGCTTGAGTGCGCAAGGCGCGGTGACGGTTGCGGAACCGGCGTCTTTCACGTTCACGGTCGCCGATGCCGCTGCGCAGAATCAGGAGAGCCGCGCCTTCACCTTGCGCGGATTAACTCCCGGCGCGGGACAGGTGCGGTTGCAGATTGAGGGACCGAACGGCTTCAACCTGATCCGGGAATCCGAGATCGGCGTGCGTCCGGCGCAAACCGTGATGACGGAACGCACCGCGCAACGGCTCAATCCCGGCGCGACCTTGCGCCTCAATGAGATGTTGCTGGCGGACTTTCTCCCCGGCACGAGACGCATTCGACTGAGCGCGGCCAGTCGGCCCAATCTCAATGTCCCGGAACTGCTGGCGCAGTTGGACCGTTACCCGTATGGCTGTCTGGAACAGACCACCAGCCGCGCCTTGCCGCTGCTGTATTTCAACCAGGTGGCTACGGTCTGGGCCGGTCAAAACGCCACGGAAGCCGGTTTACGGGCGCGGGTGCAAGAGGCGCTGCAACGCATTTTGAACATGCAAGACGCCAGCGGCGGCTTTGGCCTGTGGGGGTCGGACAGCCCCACCGAAGACTGGCTGTCGGCTTACGCCATGGACTTTATCGTGC
>JBDHRB010000016.1:0-13235 GCA_039807355.1 Candidatus Competibacteraceae bacterium | reverse complement strand
ATAGGGTTTAAGCGATTGTTGAAAGAAGGCGTCGATCAGGCCATTCGGGCCGAAAAAGCGGCTGAAGGCAGCCAAAGTTGCGTCCGGCGGCCCTTGTACGGTGCTGCGGCGCACCCCGGCCCCGGAATCCGGGTTGACCCATTGAATGGTGTTGGCCGGGACGCCGCTGCTGGATGGGCCGCCGCCGCTCCATTGAATCGAGCTGCGGGCGAATGGGTAACGGCCGTTCAAATTGTCCTGAAAAAACGCCGTGGCCTTAACCGTTTGCCATTGGGCATTGAGCCGGTCGCGTGGACTGCGCACCACGTCGGCGCTGTCCTGGGCGAGCTTGTTCAATAAAGCGTTAAACGGCGGCGGTTTGCGGGCCGCATCAACCTGCAATTGATTAACAACAGTGCTGATCTGGTCTTTGAGATTTTGTGGAACGCCGCCGTCCGGGCTGGCTTCGCGGGCGCGGGCAATCGCGTTCATGTGGCTGTAAACGTCGTTGAGAATGGAAACGGTTTTATCAAATGGAGGAATCGCGCCGTCCGCACCCTGGATTTCGTTACGGTATTGGGTGCTGAAGGCGGTCAGTCGCGGGTCAACTGCGCAAGGTTGCAGGGCGACCGGGCCGGCGGCGGCTGGGTTATCGCCGAGGATGCCGGCGATCCGCTCGGTGATTGAAGGATCCGCCGGCTTGGCCGCCTCCGGGGCCGGCGGTGGTTGATCGAGTGCGGTTTCCCGGCCAACGCTGACGATCAGGGTGCGCAGCGGCGAAGCCGGGGCGGACAGCACTTGCAGCAGTTCCAGCGCGGTCTCCAGGGTGTTGAACGGCTTAAGCTGGAGATCGGTCAGCAGGCCTTGCCACTGCTGAAAAAAATCGCCGAAATACAGCCGGCACACTTCATCGGCGACCCGCTGCTGCTCGGCGGGATTGGCGGAAATTTGCAGGGCCGGGCCAAACACCCAGCTTTCATCGGCCAGTTGTCCGATTTGTTGCGGCAGGGCGTTGAGAAAAAACCGGTAATAGCCGGCGTAGCTGTACAGGCCCGGAACGCCCAGGTTCAGGGCTTGACCGGTTTTGCGGTCGAAGGTGCGCGGCGCGTCCGGGCCGGCGGCAAGGGTCAGGCCGATCTCTGGCGGAACGCCGGCGTCACGCTGGCTTTTCAGCCGTTCGTAGATGCGCTGGGACAAGGGAACCTGGTTGAGCAGGTTGCGAGTGTTCTGGATCAGCGCACTGTCCAGGGCAATCGGCGATTCCAGCGGGGCCAGCGCCAGCAAGGCGGCCAGATGCGCGGAAAGTTGCTCGCGCTGTTCCCGAGTGAAGTTGCGCGGCAGATTGGCTTGCCATTCCCGCTCCATCCAGTCCTGAATCGCCTTGGCGTCAAAACGCTTCGGGTCGTCCAACATCAGATAGACCTTGAGCGTGTCTTGCAGCAGGCCGGGATTATTGGCGTTCTGGCGCAGGCGCTCTTCCATACGCAGGACGATGCGCGGCAGAAAGGCGCGCAGCAACAGGCGCTGGTAAATGCGCTGCGCCTCGCTGCCCAGTTTGTCGCCCTGGTAGAGACCAAAGCCCATCAGCCAGGGTGCGCTGGTGTTGCGGTCCGCGTAGCCGCCGGGAATGGCCCGCGCCGCGTTGAGTAGCGCCAGGGCGGCGGCGGGATCAGTCTGGTCCGGGGACAGGGCGGCGATCTGCTTTTCTACTTCCAGGCGCTGCGTTTCCACCGCCCGGACGTACATTTCATTACGGGCATAGCTGGTCAGCCACAACGCAGCGGCGACTACGGTGATCAGCAGCGCCCCGGCGTAAGCGCCGCGTTGAATCCAGGCCCGCCAGCGCTCGACTTTCAGATTGGCCCCGGCGATTTCCGCCTCCGGGAAAATCACATCGCGCAACAACCGGGTGATGAAGTAACTGCGCCCCTTGCCGGAAAATGCGCCGAGATTTTGCCGGTTCAGGCCGAAGGTGCTGGCCAGCGCGCCCATCAGCCGATCAATCGGCGTGCCTTCCTGGGTGCCGCTGGTCAGGTAGACGCCGCGCAGCAGCACCCGCTCTTCATAGCGGTTGGGCCGGAACACCTCTCTGAGGAACCGGTCGGCAACCTGTTTCAGCGAGGCGAATTGCTGGGGGAAGGTGTAAATCAGGTCGCGGCGCTGCGGATCGCGCTCATCCTGCAAACGCTCGACCAGCCGGTCGTTGAGGCGCTTCTCCAGTTGCTCGAACTGGGCGGCGAATTGCTCGACCACCCCTTCCGGGTCGCCCGGATCATCCATCGGCAGGGTCATCCCCCAGACCTGGGCGCGTTCTTCCTGGCCGAGATCATTGAAAAACTCGATAAAGCCGGCGACTAAATCGGCCTTGGTGAACAGCACATAGATCGGGAAGCGGATGCCAAAATGTTCATGCAGCTCCTGAATGCGCTGCTTGATAGCGACCGCCTGGGCGGTGCGTTCTTCCTCGGTCTGCTGCATCAGGTCAGACAGGCTGATGGCGACGAACGCGCCGTTGATCGGACGCCGCCGGCGGTGTTTCTTCAGCAGATCGAGAAAGCCGCGCCAGGCGGCGCGATCCACTTCTTCATGACTGTCCTGGGTGGTATAGCGCCCGGCGGTGTCGAGCAACACCGCTTCGTCAGTGAACCACCAGTCGCAGTTGCGGGTGCCGCCGACCCCGCGCACCTTGCCGGCGCCAAGCGGAAAACGCAGCCCGGAGTTGATCAGCGCGGTGGTTTTCCCGGAGCCGGGCGGGCCGATGATGATGTACCACGGCAACTGATACAGGTATTGGCCGCGCCCGGATTTGCCGCCCAGCCGGGCTTTTTTCAGAACGGACAACGCTTCATTCAGCCCTTCTTTAAGCGTAGAGATTTCTGCGGATGAAGCGGCTTCATTGTCTCGCCGTTGTTGCTGCTCGCGGGCCTGATCGGCGGCGGCTCCAGCGGCTCCGGCAGTTCCTGCCGCTCCGGGCGCTCCGGGCGCTCCGGGCGCTCCAGCGCCGCCGCCCAATCCGGCCTGATTGGCCAGATCGGCAAGCAGGTTGCGGTTGGTGCGCAAGGTGTTGATGTAGTAGATGACCTGGGTCAGACCGTAGACGCCGCCGACGGTCATGATGGTGAAAATCCGCCCCAGGTCGGAAGACAGCGGGCTTTGCCCGGCGACGGCGATCAGCGGCCCGATGTACCAGATCAGCGCAGCGACCGCGATGACTCCGGTGACGCCGATGAACAGGCGGCTCTTGAAAAAGCTCAGGACTTTGTTCATGACTTCCCCCTAGTTGACCCGCGCCAGCAGAATGACATCGACGCGGCGGTTTTGCGCCCGGCCCTGGGGGGTGTTGTTACTGGCGACCGGCTCGGTGTCGGCGCGGCCTTCACTGAGGAAGCGGCCCGGATTGTTGTTGACCGCCGCCAGCAGCTTGACCACGCTGTCGGCGCGTGCCTTGGACAGGTGCCAGTTCGAGGGAAATTGCAGGGTGTTGATCGGTACGTTGTCGCTGTGGCCGGTGACCAGCACCTTGCCCTGGACGGTGTTGAGTTCCTGACCGATCTGGGTGAGCAGGGGCAGAAAAGCCGATTTGATGTTGGCGCTGCCGGAATCGAACAAGCCGTCGCCGCGAATGCGGATCGTGGTTTTATCCGCATCGTCGATAACGTCGATCAACCCCTGGCGGATTTGCGGATCGAGAAATTTGCGCAGACCCTGGGAAACCCGGAGGCGATCTTCCTGGGCCTGCGGTTTGACCGGGGCCAGCGGCGCGGTCACGCCAGCGCGTCGCACCATACTCACCGTTTCATCACGAAGGCCGCCCAGCGCCGTGAACACCGGGTCTGAGGCGCTGTTGAGCAACCAACTGAAAATTGCATAGGACAGCAGCAGCAGCGCGGTGGCTACCGCCGCCACCACCCACAGCGGAACATAGCGCACCAGCGGATTTTGTTCCTGAACGCTGCCGCGCCAGTGCGGCGACAAGTCGCGCTCGAATTCGCCCCGGGCGGTGCGGATGGCGTTATAGGTGCGCTCGCGCTGTTCATCCAGTCGGCTGCGGCCATTTTCCAGCAGCCGGTAGCGGCCCTGAAAACCGAAGGCCAGACACAGATAGATCAACTCCAGCAGGTCCAGATTCTTGCGCGGGTCCTGGATGATGGCGTCGAGCAGTTCAAACACCTTTTCGCCGCCCCAGGTTTCATTGTGGAAAGTGATCAGCAGGCTGTTCTCGCTCCATTCGCTGGCCCGGCCCCATGGAGTATTTAGCACCACTTCGTCGAGGGTGGTGCAGAGTACATAACGGGCGCGGAACACGGTTTTTTCATGCAGGCCGGCGTTGCGGGCGTTGGTGGTGAAGGTTTTGATCTCTTCGATCATCCGCTGCCGCAACTGCTCAGGATCAGGATGCGAGGCGGTGTTTTTCAGGCGCATGATCAGACTGAGCAGCGGTTCAGCGGCGGATTCCAGCGGGTTGAGGCCCACTCCGCGTGAGAGCGGCGCAGCCTCAGGGAGGGGCGATGCCGTCGGGCGCGGCGAGGGCGGCGATTCGGCGGCAGGCCCAGCGCGGCGACCGCCAGGCACCGGGCGGATGATGGTGCGGTCGCCGTCGTCGCCGCTGGCAAACGGATCGTCAATGCTCACAGTTCGTTACTCCATCATTCTTTGATGGCCCAGAACACCATTTCCAGTCCGGGGAATTCGCCGCCGACATGGAAGGCAAAGCCGCCGGAATTGAGCAGTTGCTTCCAGAATTCGCTGCTGCGATCCAGGCGGAAGTAGATGAAATCGGCGCGATAGGGGATTTCCCGGGGCGCAACCGGCAGGGCGCTGACGCCGATGCCGGGCAGGTGGTGATTGACAAACTGGGCGATGCGCTCCACCGGGCCGATTTTCACCTGGGTGGGGAAGCGGTTGCGCAGCAGGTCGGTCGCCATGTCGGCGCGCACCGCCAGGATAAAGGTGGCTTTAGTGAGCAGCGGGCGTTCGCGGTCGGTGATGATCGCCACCCGGATGCCGTACTGGCGCTCCTCGATGGGAATGCGGATCGCCGCTTCGACTTCTTCGAGACTGAGCGAGCGGCGCAGCTCGGTCATCAGCGCCGCAAAGGTTTGTTGCAGATGGTCGTGATCGTAGGCGGGGAAGCTGGGCGGTCGGCGCTTGACCTTATCGGTAAAGGTGGCCATTTCCCCGGCGACTTGCAGAGCGATTTGATAGAAGGTTTCCGGATGCAGGCCGGGCATGTTCGCCAGATGGGCGAACAGCGGTTCAAAGCGATTGACCGCTTGCAGGCGCAGAAATTGGGCGATGTCCAGATTCGCGCCGCGTGAAGCGCCAGCGCCGACCACCCGCTCGGCCAGGGCGTCGCCGCGCTGATGCAACAGGCCGAGGACTTCGCTGACAAAGCCTTTCAGGGCCGGGACGCCGCGACAGTCCAGACACGGCGGCAGATAGTCCGCATCCAGCACCACGGTTTGATCGGCGCGTTTCTCCAGCACCCGGGCGATGCCGATGCTGGTGTAATCGCTGGCGTCACGGGTGTCGAGGAACAGGCGCAGCCGGCGCTCGCCGATTTCGACTTGGGCGCTGTTATTGGCGGTGTCGATGTTGTTGTCGCGGACTTCGCCGGCGGTGGCGCGATAACGGGCGGCGCTGTCCTGACGGTCGCCGCGTTCCACATCGGCCATGCCGGTGCGGCGCAGCGGCAGGGCCAGAATGACTCGCGCATCGCGGGTGTCGGGGTCGATGTCCAGCGGTGCTGGCGGCGGATCATGGTCAGGAATGCTAAACGGCGTGCCGTCAGGCAACAGACCTCGGGCCGCGGCCACGCCGACCTTGCCGAGGGCCAGCGCCTCCCGGTCCAGGGCCAGCTCGGCGATACCCCAGGCGTAGGGGCGCAACGGCAGGCAGGATTGCCGCACCAGGGCTTCCAGATAGCGGTCCTGCTGTTGAAAATGCTGGGGACGGAGAAACATCCCCTCGGACCAGACGACCTTGCTGTACCAACTCATGGCGATAGTGCTCGTTGCATTGCTTGATTGGTCCTTGACGGCGTACTTCCCATATCAATTTAGCAGCCATGCTGGAAAATTGAGCGGCGAGAGCGGGAAACGCCAGTCAACCGGCTGGACCGGCGCGTTCAGCCTGAGCGCAGCCGTTGTTCATAGGCGCGGGCGAATTCGTCGCCGAACAGCTCGTTAAAGTCATCCTCAGCTTCCCGGGCAATCGCCTGGTACTCGGCGTTGAACAAGTCCCAATATTTGGCTTTGCGGTTGGCCGGCCAGAGATTGTCCAAAACGCTTTGTTCGAGACGGTCTTGCAGATTGGCCGGATCGAAACGGGTCAACAGGCGGTTGAGCGCCGCTTGAATGCCGGCCATGACCGCCAGTTGGTGCGCCTTGATGTCGGTGAAGCTTTCATGCACCGCCTGAACCGGGGACATGTAGGCGCCCGGCTGGCTGGCCAGCAGCAGGAGCATGGCTTGTTCAACCCGCAGCGGCGCTTGACCGGGCGGAGTTTTCAGCGGGTTATTTTCCACCGGCCCAATCGCGGTACGGTCCAGGCGAAATTCGCCCTTGATATCGCCGCGCGCCAGCAAAATATCCATCAGTCCCTGGACGGTTTCGCGGAACATTTCGCCCAGATGCGTCATGGTTTCCGGCCATTGCTCGTCGCTCAAGCGCAGTTGGGGCAGACCGGCGCCGTCCAGAAAAGCGTGCAGCAAGTCTTGAGCAGTCAGCCCGGCAGGTTCCGCAGAGGCTGGAGCCGCCGGCGCAGCCGCTTGTGGCGCGGGCGCGGCGGGCGTTGAGGGGAGTGGCGCGGGCGCTGCAATGACCGGCTCCCAGGATGGAGCGAGTGGTTCGGCGGGCGCGGGCGCGGAAGGCGCAGCGACCGGCGGCAATTCCCACCAGTTTTCTGGAATCAGCGAGCCAGCAGCGTCCGGGCTGGGCGGCGCGGGCGGCGCGGGCGATTCTGCCGCTTCGGCGGCCAGCGGCACCGGGGCGGGCGGCGGTTCGGGCAACAACAGCTCTGGCGGTTCGTAGACAGCGCCTTCCGGGCCGCCGGTGTCGGGCGGCGGTTCAGTTGCCGCGCCGGGATGAGGCGCTCCAACCGCAGAGCGATCCAGGCCGAGGCGATCCGGTTCATCCCGGCTGTCGGCCAGCAACTCGTTGAAAGAGGGCTTGACGATATCGGCGGACGCTTCGATGCGCGGCGGCATGATTTCCGGGATAGCGACCGGCGGCGACAGGCCGGGCCGCAAGGCGATGTCGGTGACCGGCCCTTCGTCTTCCTCCTCCTCGTCCCGGATGGCCGAGCCGACCAGCGCAACGGTGATTTCATATTCGCCCAGGACGAAATGATCGCCGTCCTTCAGGCGCACCGCCTGATTGCGGGGAATGCGCTGTTCCGAATCGTTGAGGAAAGTGCCGTTGGTGCTGGTGTCGGTGAGGACGTAGCCGCCATCCTTATAGTGAACAATACAATGCTCACTGGACAGGATGCGCTCCGGATCTTGCAGAATCCAATCGTTTTTCGAGGCGCGGCCAATGCTAATCGAGCCGCGATCCAGCACCTTGACCGATTCCTGGCCGGGAGAAAGCCGCTGGTAGCTGGTGATGGTCAGTTTCAAAGACATGGCGCGATGTCCGTTGGCGAGCGGGTCTCGACCGTGGGAGTTCAGCGAAGGCGCGGGGGCCAATTTCCAGCACCCAGTCTATACTGAGTGCCGGCGCGCCGCCAAGCGAGGCGCGGTTTTTTGGATCAGCGAATCGAATGAGGAAGGCGATCTATGAGCGTCATTGATGTTGAAAGTCTGTTAAGCGAGATTGCCGCTGATGCCCCGTGCGGCGAGGACCTGGAGTACGACGCCCAGTTTGTCGAGATGGAAAAGCAGGCGCAGGGAACGCCGGAACGTCAGTTCGGCAATACGCTGATTCCCGCCGAGCCGCCGGACTGGCGCGAGGTGAGAAAGGCCGCTCTCGATTTGCTGGAGCGCACCCGCGATCTGCGCGTAGCGGTTTACTTGACCCGGTCCTTGTTGAACAGCGACGGCCTGTCAGGATTCGCCGACGGTCTGGCTCTGGTGGAAGGATTGATTGAACGGCATTGGGAGCAGGTTTATCCGCAACTTGACCCCGATGATGACAATGATCCGACGTTGCGCGTCAACACGATTGTTGCGTTATGCGATGCGGAAACCACCCTGTACGAACTGCGCGGTGCGCCGCTGGTGCAATCCCGCGCTCTGGGGCGCTTCAGTCTGCGCGATGTGCAGATTGCCGCCGGCTTGCTGACGCCGGTCGCCAGCGATGAGGAAGAGCAGGCCCCGCCCAACCAGGACATGATCAACGGCGCTTTTCAGGATGCGCCGCTGGAAGATTTGCAAGCGACCGCCGAAGTTGCGATAGCGGCGTTTCAGCGGGCCGAACGGATTGAGGCGCTGCTGACCGATCAGGTCGGCGTGACCCAAGCGCCCAATATGAGCGCGTTGACTGCGGTGTTGAAGGAAATCCGCCAGGTGCTGAATGAACAGTTGCAGCGCCGGGGCGTGGGCATGGTCGGCGAGGAGGGCGAAGCGGGAGCGGGCGACATGTCCGAGCCGGGTTCCGGCGCTGCGGCGCCGCGCATGATCGTCGGCGACATTGCCAGCCGCGAGGATGTGGTCCGCACCCTGGACAAGATTTGTGAGTATTACCGCCGCTATGAGCCGTCCAGCCCAGTGCCGTTTATGCTCAAGCGCGCCAAAAAACTGGTCAGCATGGACTTCATGGAGCTGCTGCGCGATCTCGCCCCAGGCGGGACCGACCAGGCGGATTTGATTTTCGGCACGTCGCCTGAAGAAGGCCAGTGACTCTATACAATGCTTGACTATTGGTCTAGGTTATTCACGATCACCGAACCGTGGTTTGAGCTAGAGAGGTCATGATCCGATGGCAATCAGCAGCCAGAAATTTATTGCCCAGAACCGGGCGCCGCGCGTACAGATCGAGTACGACGTTGAAGTGTATGGCGCCCAGAAGAAAGTGCAGTTGCCGTTCGTGATGGGCGTGATGGCCGATCTGTCCGGCAAGCCCAGCGAACCGTTGGCCCCGGTGGCGGAGCGCAAGTTCCTGGAAATTGATGTCGATAATTTCGACAACCGATTGAAAGCCATGAAGCCGCGTGTCGCCTTTCGCGTGCCCAATACCTTGACCGGCGAGGGTGATTTGAGCGTGGACTTGTCCTTCGAGAGTATGGAGGACTTTTCTCCCGCCGCGGTGGCGCGCAAGGTCGATTCGCTGAACCGGCTGTTGCAGGCCCGCCAACAGTTATCCAACCTGATGAGCTATATGGACGGCAAGACCGGCGCTGAGGAATTGATCGCCAAGGCGCTCAACGATCCCAGCCTCCTGCAATCCCTGGCGGCTGCGCCCAAGCCCCAGGATGCTGCATCGCCTGCCGCCGAGGAGTGATCGACCATGGCTGAAACCGCGCAGAGCGCTCAGGCGCAACCCGAAGTTGAAACGCTGGAAGCCGGCGATTTTGCCTCGCTGTTACAGCGCGAATTCAAACCCAAGTCCGACCAGGCCAAGGAAGCGGTCGAATCGGCGGTCAAGACCCTGGCGGAACAGGCGCTGCAATACACCGCGCTGATTTCTCAGGATGTGGTCAAGTCGATTGAATCCATGATCGCCGCGCTGGATGAGAAAATCACCGGCCAGTTGAACGCGATCCTGCATCATCCGGATTTTCAGGCGCTGGAGAGCGGCTGGCGCGGTTTGCATTATCTGGTGAATAACACCGCGACCGATGAAATGCTGAAGATTCGCGTCATGAACATCTCCAAGAAGGAGCTGCACAAGACGCTGAAGAAATATAAGGGCACCGCCTGGGATCAAAGCCCGCTGTTCAAAAAGATTTATGAAGAGGAATACGGCCAGTTTGGCGGCGAGCCGTTCGGTTGCCTGGTCGGCGATTATTACTTCGACCAAAGCCCGCCGGATGTCGAATTGCTCGGCGAGGTCGCCAAAATCGCCGCCGCCGCCCATACGCCGTTTATCTCCGCGGCTGCGCCGGCGGTGATGCAGATGGATTCCTGGCAGGAATTGAGTAATCCGCGTGACATCACCAAGATTTTTCAAACCCCGGACTATGCGGGCTGGCGCTCGCTGCGCGAATCCGACGATTCCCGCTACATCGGCCTGACCATGCCCCGGTTTCTCGCCCGGCAGCCTTACGGATCGAAAACCAACCCGGTCGAGGAATTCGATTTCGAGGAGGACGCCGAGGGCAGCGATCACAGCAAGTACGTCTGGGCAAATTCCGCCTACGCGATGGCGGTCAACATCAACCGGGCGTTCAAGACCTACGGCTGGTGTACGCGGATTCGCGGGGTTGAATCCGGCGGCGCGGTGGAAGGATTGCCGACGCATACTTTCCCGACCGATGACGGCGGCGTGGACATGAAGTGTCCGACCGAGATCGCCATCAGCGACCGCCGCGAGGCCGAACTGTCGAAAAACGGCTTCCTGCCGCTGATTCATCGCAAGAATTCCGATTTCGCCGCGTTCATCGGTGCGCAGTCGCTGCAAAAACCGGCGGAATACGACGACCCGGACGCGACTTCCAACGCCAACCTGTCGGCGCGTTTGCCCTATCTGTTCGCCACCTGCCGCTTTGCCCACTATCTCAAGTGCATCGTGCGCGACAAGATCGGTTCGTTCAAAGAGCGCGATGACATGCAGCGCTGGTTGCGGAGCTGGATTTCCAACTACATCGATGGCGCGCCGGCCACCTCCTCCGAGGTCACCAAGGCCAAATATCCGTTGGCCGATGCGGAGGTGGTGGTGGAGGAAATCGAAGGCAATCCGGGCTATTACAGCGCCAAGTTCTTCCTGCGCCCGCACTATCAGCTTGAAGGTCTAACGGTGTCGCTGCGCCTGGTCTCCAAGCTGCCTTCAGCCAAAGGCGGTTGAGGTCATCGGGCCAAAATGAGCGGATCAGGGGTCATTTTGGCGGGTTCAAAATTTGGCCCCACAATCCATCCGTACAACCGGGTTTTTTGAAAAACAATTAAAAATGAATGGATTGAGAAATTGGCACAAGCTGTGCTTTAGTCCAGATCGAGAGCGTGATGAGCCGGATTCCCAAACCTAGACTGGATCAATCACCCGCTCGATACAAGGTGCGCAAGTTCTGACAATAGCGCAAAAATTAATCCCTGGTGGAGGTGAATGACATGGCTTATGACTCATACATGCAGATTTCCAACGGCATCGAAGGCGAAAGCACGGCCAAGGGCTATGAAAAGTGGATCAAGATCTACAGCTACAGCTTCAGCGCCGCCAATCCGTCTACGGTCAGCTCCGGCTCGACCGGTCTGTCTTCGGGACGCACTTCGGTCAGCTCCTTCAGTTGCACGATGCGCCGCGAGAAGGCCACCCCGCAACTGTTCGGCTTCATGGTCTCCGGTCAGCACATTGACAAGATTGTCGTGCATCTGACCAAGAACATCGGCGGCAAGGGCGGCCCGCAGAAGCCCTTCGAGATTTACACCTTCGATAACTGTCTGGTCGAGCATGTGGACTGGTCCGGCAGCGGCGGCGAGGACGAACCGTACAGCAACTTCACTTTCGCCTACGCCAAGGTGACGGTCCACTACGAGCAGCAGGACACCAAGGGCGGCGCGATTGGCAAGCCGGTCGAGGCGTTCTTCGATCAGACCACCATCGAAGTGGGTTGATCTATAAGCAAGGCCGGTGGGCGAACCGCCGGCCTTTCAGCTTTTGCAGTCGGGGAGAGTGCTGATGCTGTTGGGTGAATTGTTGGCGGAACGCAGTCTGCAACCGGCATTGACCCGGGTGCAGGATCAGGTGCGGCGCGAGCCGGCGAATCCGAAACACCGAATTTTTCTGTTTCAGCTCCTGACGGTATTGGGACAGTGGGAGCGGGCGCTCAATCAGTTGAACGTGCTTGCGGAAATGGACGCCAACAGCCTGCCCATGGCGCAGACCTACCGCGAAGCCTTGCGTTGCGAACTGTTGCGCACTGACGTGTTCGCCGGTCGGCGCTCGCCGTTGATTTTCGGCGACCCGGAGCCGTGGACCGCGTTGCTGCTGGAAGCATTGCGCCTGACCGCCGAAGGTCATTATCAACAAGCCGCGTCGATTCGGGAGCAGGCGTTTGAAGCGGCGCCGGCTACGCCCGGAGTCATCGACCAGCAAGCCTTTGCCTGGATTGCTGACGCCGATCCGCGCCTGGGGCCGATGGTGGAAGCGATTATCCATGGCCGCTACTTCTGGATTCCCTTTCAGCGCATTGCCAGCATCAAACTCGAAGCGCCGGCGGATCTGCGCGATCTGGTATGGGCGCCGGTCTGGTTCACCTGGATTAATGGCGGCGAGACGGTCGGCCTGATTCCGACGCGCTACCCCGATTCGCAGGCCAGCGCCGATCCAGCCGTGCAACTCAGCCATAAAACCGAGTGGCGGGAACCGGCAGACGGGGTTTATCTCGGCATCGGTCAGCGCCTGTGGGTCAGCGATGCGGGAGAGCATCCCTTGCTCGATGCGCGGTTGCTGCGTTTGGGCGAGGCGGCTGAAACATTAGACGAATGCCCCGCGCCGCAAGCGCCTTAGACCGCTGAAATCATCGGTGCGCCCCTCAGTTCCCCTCTATGGCTGAACTCACTCCGAAGGAACGCTTGCAGCCTTCGCTGCTGGACCGGCTGACCGACGAAGAACCGGAGCAGTTGCAGGAATCCCGCGAGAAGCGGGTGTTGTCGATGAATCGGCTGCGCGACTTCGTCCTGCGCGATTTGGCCTGGCTGTTCAATGCGGATCGCCCGATGCGTCCCGACGACATGGAGCGTTATCCATTTGCGGCGCGTTCCGTCATCAACTTCGGCATTCCCGCCCTGGCCGGTCTGACTATCCGCATTCTCGACCTGAACATGCTGGAAAATTTGTTGCGCCAGTCGATTATTGATTTCGAGCCGCGCATCCTGGCCAACAGCCTGCGGGTTCGGGCGAATCTGAGCGCCGCGCAGATGAGCCATAACGCCTTGACCTTTGAAATCGAAGGCGAATTGTGGGGGCAGCCCCTGCCGCAGCAGTTGTATTTGAAAACCGAGATTGATCTGGAGAGCGGTCAGGTGAAAGTGGAAGAAGAAACCCGACGGTCGAGGGGACGTTGATGGACCCGCGCCTGTTGCAGTATTACAACCGGGAATTGCAGTTCCTGCGCGAACTGGGCGGCGAATTCGCCCAGGAATTCCCGAAGATCGCCGG
>JBDHRB010000015.1:0-13536 GCA_039807355.1 Candidatus Competibacteraceae bacterium | reverse complement strand
ATGTTGGAAGTGTGGATATGGGCAACCCTGCCCGCGCTTCACAATAAAGCCCGCGACTTCAGCCGCGGGTTATTTACACCCCCTCCCCCTCCCACGAGCACCGGGAACTCCCCACCGGTTACCCAAGGCCCGAGGCCATCACACCGCAACACGTGCCGCCGGCAAGCGCGGAACGCGATGCTTTCAACGGGCTTGCAGAGGTCGGGTCCGTCCGCGACGGTCCATCACCGGGTCCGTATGGGATGCCAGGACCGGTGGGCGTCGGGTGGAAATGTATTCGGCATTCTATCGAACACCGGATGAATGTCGGTCGACTGCCGCACGTGATCGTCCTCCGTGCCAAACTCCAGCAGCGTGCAACGCCATTCACGAAATGGTGCGTCGCACCTTCTGGGCTGAAATGTATTTCCCACGGCCGGCCATTCGAGAGGACTCCGCTCCATTTCACTCCGATGATGGGGATGTCCTGTTGGATCGACTGGCTTCCATCGCCTGAAATGGCCAAAGTCGAATCCAAATCACGGTGAAAACAAGCGCTTGATTTCAATCATCACACCACCCAAACCCAGAGCGCCGCGGTAGCTGTCGATCAAAGGATTGTTGATCGGGTCGACACCCACGTGCAAAGCGAGCAACTTCCATTGGTCGCCCTCCTTGATGACCGTCGCGGTCCACTTGGCGTCCATCGTGAAAGTACGACCATCCTTCAGCTCGTAGGTATCGACGCTGGTTCCATAACAAACACCAAATTTGCCATCGTAAATATTGGTCAGAATCGACGCCTTCGGTTCCGTGGTCATGCGCTGCAAGGGCGAGTCGGGCTTTTTGAACCATTCCTCGTACCACTGTTGCAGTGGTTTGTTTTCGTTGACGATTTCTTGAGTGAGCACGGTGATGACATGATCCTTGTGCAGGAGGGGGGCCAGCAATCCCGGTTGGTCGGAATTGATCGCCTCGCGCGCCGTCGCCAGCAGTTGGCGCAGCTGCTCGTGGTCGGCCTCGGTGCCGGTGTTCGTGATGGCCCCGCTCCCGGTCGAAATCAGAACGGCCAACAAGACGAACAGTTTTTTCATGCTCTTTCTCCTCCAGCCAACACGGCTCGACCCCCCAATCCCGAGACCACCACCGTGCCGGCGCAATGCAGCGCCAATGCCCGACCGGCAACAGCCACGCCGAAGCCGGCGACCACGTCCAACAGATGATGCTGATGCGTCAGCACGGTGGAGGCGGCGATCGCCGCCAGCCACAGCCACAGTCCAAGCCGCGCGCCACGGGGCGCATCCCGACCGCAGGCCAGCACGACCAACGTAGAAAACACGATGTGCAGCGATGGTACCAAATTATGCGGCAGGTCCAGCGCGAACAGCACGCCATACAGCGTTTCGTATCCCGGTGGCAACACCCGCTCGAATCCGAGCCGGCAGGGGAAAACCAGCCACAGGGTGGCCGAGACCAGCAATCCCGCAATGGCGCCCAATGCTTCGCCGCGAACGCGAGGCCGCGGCAAGGTAAAAATCGGCAGACAAAACAGCAGAAACATGGACAGGTAGAACCAGATGGCCTCCGGGATCAGCGGGATCGCCAATTCGGCCGGGACATGGAGGCTCAACCCACTGGCGCGTTGCGCGGTCAGCCAATTGCAAAAACCGTAGATCGGAAAAAACAACAGGTCGATGAGCAGCAGATAACCCAGCATGTAGCGCAGGTCCGGGCCGTTCGGCAGGCGAAACCAGTCGTTCATGGAACGCTTTCGAGCTCCCGTTCCAGGTCGGCGGGCGGAATGCCCGGTTCCGGTTCCACCGCGCGTCGGGGACCGCGCCACAGGCTCAGATAAACGCGCCACCAGGCGGGCCGCGCTTCGCCACCGTCCACCAGGCGCGGCAGATGAATCCAGGGCACGCTCGGATGCCGGTGGTGAGCCAGGTGGTAGTGGTAGTTGAGAAACACCGCGCGAGCGACGGGATTGACGCGCAGATTCCAGGCCCCGTCGCGAATGTCGCGCGGCGTCCAGGCATGGGTGGAATACTGCACCGAGCACCACAGCAAGGCGAAACTCCAGTAACAGGCGAACCAGCCGACCAGCGTCAGATCGAGCAGCACGGCCAGCGTCGCCTGGAACGCCAGGGCAAACAGGATTTCGCCCGCTACCCGCCGGGCCGGCGCGTTGCAGACGTCTTCCACCATCGGCCGCAAGCCGTAAAAATCCGCCACCCGTTCGCGAAACAGCCGCAGCCGGAAAACGCCCAGTACGTACAACAGGCAACCCAGCGGCGCGGCCGACCAGTAGCAGCCGGTCAGCAGACAGCCGAGGCGAAACCACGCCACCGGCATCGACGTGCCGGGCGGACAATAATCGAACAGCTCGGCGTCGGTGCGGTTGCGGCGGTGGTGGCCCAAGTGGCTGACGCGCTGCACCAGAAAGCCGGTGGGGAAGAACGCGGCGGACACGCGACCGAAGCCGTCGTTCACCGGGCGGTTCGGATGGAATATGCCATGCACCGACTCGTGCAGCAGCGAAAACAGCGTGTTGTTGACCAGCGCGAAGCCAAAGCAGGCGGCCGCCAGTTCCCACCCGCGCGTCGCGTGGGAGGCCAGCCACAGGCAGCCCGCGGCCAGCAGCCAGCCGGCCACCGACAACGCCATGTTCGGTCGGACCGGAATCGGCCATTCCCGCGAGGGCGACGCGCTCATCGCCGCTTCCCCTGGGCGTAAGTCTGGAAGGGCGCCAGACGGGCGCAGGCGGTGAGCGTCTCGCCCGGCGCGATGACGCAACCGGGACCGATGCTGGAACGAGCGCCCACCACGGCATACGCACCGATGCGCACCGGCGCGATGTCCACCAGGAAGCGGCCCTCTGCCATGCGCGCCAAATGCCCTCCCAACAGCGCGTCCGCGCCGATCACGCTGCCGAAGCCGGTCTCCAGCAGGGGGCGATCCAACAGGCGCGCTCCGGGACCCCAGAACGTGGACAGGTTAACCCGCGCCCCCCACAGATTGAGCCAGAGCGGATAGCAACCGGGCACCAGGCGCAACAGCTCTTCCAGCCAGGGCAGACGGTTGAAAGGCATCTGTAATTGCAACAGCAGCCACCAGACGCGAAACGGACGGCTGTCCTGAGTGAGATTGCGTCCCTCCGGCCGACCCCACAGCGCCATCAGCAGGCGCGCGAGAACGGGCGGAACGAGATAGAGCAGGGCCGCGAACACCGCCAGCCGCGCTGGTCCGTTTTCCGCCAAATTCCAAGCCGCGACCGCGAATCCGCTCGACAGGCAGAGAGGGACGACGTTACCCCAGAGCGCGAAGCGGCTGATCGGCTCGGGCGCGATCCGGGTCGATTCCCGCTCAGCCATAGCCGGGGATCCAGTCCGCGAGCGCGGCCAACTCCGGGCAGCGCCGCAACAGCTTCCAGGTACGCGGCACCAGACGCCGCGACAACAGGCTTTCCAGGAAGCGCGGATCGCGGCCCAGGGCCACGATGGCGCGCCGCATGGGGGCACGCAGCGGCTCCAACTCCGGAAATTCATCGATGAGTCGCGCCGCCACCCGCATGCCGGCGCCGCGCGGACGCGGTAGCAGCATCGCCCGCAGCAGGTTCGGGAACATCCAGCCGTCCAGCCGACGCGCCCACCGGCCCCGCTCCGCGTAGCAGGCGTCGAACAGTAGGCGGTCGATCAGCGTATGACGGCGTTCGTCGCGGGTATGTTCGGCGTGGACCGCCAGCCAGTGCGGCTCCGCCGGTCCCAGGGCGTCCCGCTCGCCCATGCGCGCCATGTCCCGGGCGAGCGCCAGCGATCCTTCCTCGACGAACAGCAGCAACCAAACCGGATGCGCCAGCCAGCGGGAACTCCAGGCCATGGCGGCGACCAGGGCGCGCACCTCCAGCGAAGGCGGAAAAAAGACGAAGTCGCGCCGCCGATAGAGATCGGGGCGGGACCTCCGGTTCAGTTCGGCGAACGCGGCGTCGTGCTCCCGCTCTTCCCGCGCCATGCCCAGCACCAGATCGCGCAGCGTCGGCCAGGACGCCAGCGCCGCGAGACGGGCGATGCGCGGCAACACCCGTTGCGCCAGCACCCGCTCCAACAACATGATCATCTCGTTGGTGCGCAGTCCGTAAAGCTGCGTGTAGCGCAGCCGGTGCCGCGGCTCCAGCTCGGCCCACAACGGGGTGTAATAGAGCTGGGTCCAGTGGGAAGGAGTAAAGGGACGCGCCCCGTCGATCTCGCCGAGCGTCACCGGACGGGTACGCTGCTGGCCTTCCGCCAGGGCGTCGCGTAGCTGTCGGGCGAGGCGGTCAGGAGCAGGCATGATCCACCTCCGAACGCGACCCCAACCACAGGCCCTGTTTTTTGAACACCTCCTTGCGGAATACCGGGTTGAACCGCAGATAAGTCAACAAACGCACCGGGTTGCGCAGGTTGGTCTTGAAATCCAGCAGCCGGCGGACGAGCGACGGGATCGAACTGAACGCCGCCCGGGCCTCGAAGCAGGCTTCGGTGAGCGCTTCCGGACTCATGCGGGCGGGGCGGAAGGCGGCGTAATTGAAGCGGTATTCCGGATGCAGCCACCACGCGCCGTCGTACAGCAGGCGGTCTTGCGCTTGCAGTCGCCGGTACAGCGGCGTGCTCGGAAAAGGCATCAAAATATTGAAGGCGGCGAAGGTGAAGCGGCTTTCCAGCGCGAAATCCAGGGTGCGCCGCACCGAATCGCGCGTCTCGTGGTCGTAGCCGAGCACGAAGGCGGCCCAGGTTTGCAGTCCGTATTCCCGCAGTTGCCGCACCTGCGTCCGATAGCCGTCGAAGCCGCGCAGGTTGTGACCCTTGCCCATGGCGGTCAGATCGTCCGGCGTCAGCGACTCGAAGCCGATGACGTGTCCCAGGCAGCCGCTTTGCAGCATGAGGTCCATCAGTTCCGCGTCGCGCAGCATGTCCAGGCTGGACTGGCTGACCCAGCGGACGCGCAGGGGAATCAGGGCGCGGAACAGTTCCTTCGCCGCCTTGCGGTCGGCGCACAGGTTGTCGTCCACGAAGAACAGCAACCGGTGCTTCCGCGACTCGATTTCCCGGAGCGCCTCGTCCACCCGGCGCACGTAGTGCCGGCCGTCGAAATAGCGGGCGACGGTGCAGAACTCGCAGCGGAAGCGACAACCACGGGAGAATTGCAGGAGCGTGATCGGCAGGTAGCCCTTGCCGGCGAAAAGATCGCGCCGCGGCAACACGCCGGGGTGGGCGACGCCCGGCGGCGCGCGATAGAGCCGCCGCAGCCGGCCCCGCTCCGCGTCTTCCAGCATCGAAGCCCACACCCCTTCGGCGTCGCCGAGCAGAATCGCGTCGGCATGTCGGGCGCACTCGTCGGGAACCAGCGTCGGATGCACCCCGCCCATGATCACCGGCACGCCCCGCTTCCGGTACTCGGCGGCGATCTCGTAGGCGCGCTTGGCGGTATAGGTCTCGACCGTGATCGCGACCAGGTCGGTCGGCCGGTCGTAGGGAATGGCTTCCATGCGATCATCGTGAAGCGCCAGTTCGTGGCGTGCTGGTGTCAGACCCGCCAGCACGCCGAGCTGCAAGGGTTCCATGCGACCCTCGTCGATGTAGGGTCCGCGGGACATGCGACCCATGTTGGGCTTGATCAGCGTCACTTTCATGTCGTCAGCCGGAGTCTCCCAGTTCCCTGCCCTGCTTGTCGCGGATTTCGACCCGCGACACCCAATTCGCCAGCAGCGAGATGCCCACGTTGCGCCAGGCGCGCGGACCGGCCGGTCCGCGCAGCACTCGCGCCGCGATCGAGCCGGGACTGTAGAAGCGCAGACGGGCCTCCAGACAGCCCTGTTCCAGTTGCTCGGGGGTCATCCCGCGCGGCCGAAAGATCGCTTGCCCGTAACGATAATCGGGTGCCAACCACCAGCGGTCATGCAACAGCCGCCCCTCGGCGCGCAACCGGTCGTAAAGCGGACTGCCGGGCGTCGGCGTGAGCGGATTGAAATTGGCCAGACACAGCCGCTGGGCGCGTGCGAAATCGGCGGTTTCCGCGAAACTGGCGCAGGTATCTTCAGCATAGCCGAAGACGAAAGTGCCGTAGACCAGAATCCCACGCTCGTGCAGCCGCTGGATGGCTGCCTCGTAGGCGTGCCGCCCCCGGTTCCAGAGCTTGCCCATCTCCTTCAGGTTACCCCGCGCGAGCGACTCGAACCCCATCACCACCAGGAAACAGCCGCTTTCGGCCATGAGATCGAGCAGGCGCTCGTCCCTGGCGACGTCGAGGGACGCCTGGCAACACCATTGCTTGCGCCGCCAGAACGGAACGTCGCGATTGTGGCGGATCAGCGCCCCGAGCAACGCCTCGAACCGTGGCCGGGAGGCGAAAAGATTGTCGTCGACGAAGAAAACCCGCCGGTGCCTGGCGGCGGCGAATGCCGCGACCGTCGCCTCCACGGAATAGGCCGCCTGGCGCTCGCCGTAAAACGCGTGGATGGAGCAAAACTCGCAGGCGAAACGGCAGCCACGCCCATGCTGGACCAGCGACAGGGGCGCGTAACGTTTGCCGGCATAGGCGCTGTGATCGGGAGCCGTGAATAGAGTTTGAGCCGTGGCCGGGTCGCGGTAGACGCGCGCCATCCGGCCGGCGGCGAAATCCGCCAGCAGGCGCGGCCAGGTCGTTTCCGCGTCGCCCACGACCACGGCATCGGCGTGACCCAGGGCTTCATCGGGACAGAAACTGGGATGATAGCCGCCCATGACCACCGGAACGCCACGGCGGCGGAACCCATCGGCCAAGGTGTAAGCACGCCGGGCGGTAAAGGTTTCCACCGTGAACGCCACCACGTCGGCCTCGACCTCGGGATCCACTGCCTCCACCCGCTCGTCAACGAACCGGAATTCCACCTCCGGCGGGGTAAGGCGCTTGAGCAGGGCGGCGACGAGCGGCTGCATGGCGTCACGGGAGCGAAAGTCGCCCATGTTGGGGCGGATGAGCAGTACCCGGCACGGGCGCTTCACAGGCACGCCGCCTCCGGTTGCACCGGCGCGCCGCGCAGCCGCTCGGCTTCCGCCCGACCCTGCTCCCAATGGACCAGATAAAGCTGGCTACGGTAGCGCAAGGCGCGCAATCCGCGCAGGTGGGCCAGCCAGGGATGATCCGCGGCCAATCCGAACGCGACGGTATCCAGCCCGCGCGCGCGGGCCAGCCGCAACAGGCCGGCCAGCAGCACGGGCAAGGCCGCCTCTTCGCCGGGCCGCACCGCCAGGTGGGACAGAAAACCCTGTTCGAGCGTGCGTCCTGGCGCCGGCAGGAGCGGAAACCCGCCGAGCTGCAAGCCGGCGTTGACCAGCGGCCGCAGCCGGGCCAGCGGCGGCCGATACCCGACCACCCGCCATTGCCGCACCGAACGCTGGTCCCATACCGCGCCGCAAGCCACCGGCTGACCACCGCGCCTTACCAGGAGCGCGTCCTCGCCGCGCCAACCCACCGGTTCCAGCGCGCGCAGCGCATCCGCGGTCCAGCAGGGATGCAACGCGCGGTCGCGCCCCTGGTCCTGAAGCAACGCCACCAGGGTCTCGATAGCGTCGGTCGAACCGCGCTCGCTCGCGTATTCCGCCGACCGGCATTCGCCGTAACGCTGGCGGGTAGCGGCCACCAGGGTGACGAATCCCCGCAGCGGCAGGTAGGTGGGGAGTCCGCGGACGCCGGATTCGAGCAGGCGGCGGGCCGGCGCATTGTCGGCGAGAATGCTGGTGAGATAGTAGGGGGTATCCTGACGACCGTCGGCGAGCAGCTCGCGGCACACCTCGAAACCGCGCAGGATCGCGCGGGTGCGCGCCCGCCACACCGGCAGCAGGCGCAACTGGCCCAGATAGCCCAGCCGCAGCGGCCGGCCGTCGATAAAGGCGGAACGGACGGCGCGCGAGAAAAAGCCCACCGGCTCGCCCGCGTCGGTGGTGGCGAGCACGGTCTGGGTTTCGCCTTCCACCGCGCAGCCCGCGAAGTAGGACGGCTCCCGTTCGTAGGACAGCGTGACCCAGCCCGGCAGCGGAGTCTCCCGCAGGATGCGACGCAGGACGGCTTCGTCGATCGGCCCGGCCTGGTGGAAACGGAAACGGCCGCCGGTCGCGAACTCGCTCATTGGACCTCCAGCAGCGGGCCGCTCCACCCCTCGTCGCCCAGCGGAAACCCGTCCCTCCGATTCACCTCGCGCCGGTGCATCCAGTTGATCAACAGATGGTTGCGGGCCATGAACGCATCGCCGGCCGCCAGCTCGCCGACGAAGCGCCGGGCGATGCCGCGCAGGCCGTAGAACCGTTGCCGCGCCCGCAGACAACCCGCGCGCACGGCGTCGTGCCCGATCCGCGCCGGGTGGAACGGCACGTCGTTGTAGCGGTAGCGCTCGTCCAGCCACCAGGCCGGATAGCGCAACCGCCCTTCCCGTTCGAGCCGGGCATACAGCGGCGTGCCGGGAAACGGGGTCAGATGATTGAAGGCGGCGAGGTAGAAACCGTGCGTCAGCGCGAATTCCACCGCTGGCTCGAAAGCGGCCTCGGTATCGTGATCGTAGCCGAACAGGAAGGTGCCGTAGACGCGCAGGCCATGGCGCTTGAGGTTGGCCAGCGCCGGCTCGTAGCCGCCGCGCATGGCGTTGAACGCCTTGTCCATGTCGCGCAGGTTGGCGGGGTCCAGGCTCTCGAAACCGATCAGCACGCCGCGACAACCGCTCGCCCTGGCCAAGGCCAGCAATTCCTCGTCGTGACAGGCATCGATCGACATCTGGCTCACCCAGCGCGGCTTGAGGGGCGCGAGCGCGCGCATGAATTCCTTCGCCGCTTCCGGTTCGCCGGCAAAGTTGTCGTCGACGAAAAAAAACAGCCGATGCCGGGGCTGGAGTTCGCTGAGTTCCGCCAGCACGCTATCGGGATCGCGGCGGCTGGCGCGGCGCTCGAAAAAGGACTGGATCGCGCAAAACGAACATTTGAACCGGCAACCGCGCGCGGTTTCCACCAGACCGATCGGCAAATAGCGCTTGCCGTGGAACACGCGCCGGTCGTAGCGCGCCCGACCCTGGACGAAGCCGGCGCCGCCGCCCCGATAGTGCGGTTGCAACCGGCCATGCCGGAAATCGTCGAGCAGCGTGGACCACGCGTCTTCCGCCTCGCCGATCACCACCGCCTCGGCATGGCGGGCGGCGTCCTCCGGACGCAGCGTGGCGTGGAAACCACCCATCACCACCGGCACGCCGCGCCGACGATAGTCCGAGGCGATCTGCGCCGCCCGGCGAAAGGTATAGGTCTCCACGCTCATCGCCACCAGATCGGTGGGTTCGTCGAACGGGATCGGCTCCAGCCGGTCGTCGTAAAAGCGAATGTCCACCCCGGCGGGGGTAAGACCGGCGATGGCCGCCACCGGCAACGGCTCCATCTGCCAGGTTCCGATATAGGAAGCGTCGTCCCGCCTGCGTCCGATGGCGGGGTGAATCAGCGTTAGCCTCATGCGGTTTCAGTCGCTACTGGTCCGATGTGCCAGTCGCAGTTGTAGAAACGGTGCAGGTTATAGGCGTAGAAACGGTAGCCGAGATTGGCCGGAATGGCGACGCGGGTGCGGGTGCGCGAGCGCGCCAACCGCCGCGCGATGGCGGCGTAGCCGTAAGTCGTCTTCCAGGCCCGTTCGTGCCCTTCCTGCAGTTCCCGCGCGCTCATGCGGGCGGGGCGGAACACCACATGCTGGCCGTCGTAAAGTTCCCAGTCCTCGGTGAGGAGGCGGCCTTCGGCCTTGAGGCGCGCGTGCAGCGGCGTGCCGGGAAAAGGCGTCACGAGCGCGAAACGGGGCAGGTCGATGCCGGTCTCGATGACGAAGCGGGCGGTGCGCTCGAACACGCCCGGATCGTCGTCGTCGAGGCCGAAGACGAAACAGCCCATGATGCTGATGGCGCGGCGGTGCAAGGCCTCGATCACCGCGCGGTATTCATCCGGATCGTTGAAGCGCTTGCGGGTCTCGCGCAGTCCTCCCGCGCTGATGGTCTCGAAACCCAGCAGCAGACCGTGACAGCCGCTCGCCGCCATCAAGTCCATCAGTTCCGGATCCTTGCCGATCAGGGTGGTGGACAGGCCGAACCATTGCACCTTGAGGGGAATCAGGGCCTCGAATAGCGCGCGGGCATGTTCCTTGTGGGAAATCAGATTGAGGTCGACGAAGATGAGCTTCCTCGCCCGCATGCGTGCGATGTCCTCGACCACCCGCTCCACCGGCTTGAGGTAGGGCCGGCGACCCCAGGCCACCGGCGCGACGCAGAACTCGCACGCGTGCGCGCAGGAGCGGGAGGTTTCGAAGACGTTCAGGGTGAGGTACTGGTGCGGGTCGAGCAGCTCGCGACGCGGGAACGGTAATCCGGTCAGTTGCAAATCCGGCGACTGGCGGTAAACCGGTCGCAGGGAACCCGCCTGGAAGTCGCGCAGCAACCGGGGCCAGGTTTCCTCGGCGTAGCCGGTCACGATGGCGTCGGCATGGCGCGCCGCTTCGTCGGGAACCAGGGTCACGTGGGGACCGCCCAGCACCACCGGAATGCCGCGCCCACGAAAATGGGCCGACAGCTCGTAGGCGCGTTTCGCGGTGCCGGTGATCGCCGTGATGCCGATCAGGTCCGCTGTCAGATCGAGTGGAATCTCCGCGATGCCCTCGTCGTGGATCGCGACCTCGGCCTTCAGGTCCTCGGGGATCAGCGCGGCCAGCGTGGTCAGCGTGAGCGGCGCGTAGCGCAACGCTTTCCCGAAGATGCCGTTGCGGTGCCGGTAGAGCGGCCCTTTGGGTGACAGCAGGACGATTTTCACGCTTCAGTCCTCGATTGCGTCCCGTTCGACGAAATACGCCAGCCAGCCGGTATCGCCGTCGAGCGCGGGGGTCTTCACGGCGGAAAGCGGCGCGCCCCGGTGTTCCCGTCCGCGCCGCGCGACCGTTGCCATCAGCCCGGCGACCCGCACGGCCTGCACCGCGTCCAACTGCCCCAACTCGCGCGCGTGGCGGTAATGGACGATCTCGCGCAGCGCCGCGTCGATTCGCGTCGCGACCGCGGTCGCCCCGTCGGCGGTGACTTGCCGGGCATCGAGAAAGAGCAAATAGCGGCGCGCCTCGGCGCCATCCGGCGCCAGGAAGGCGTCCAACCCCGACGGCAGTCGCTGGCCGACCAGAACTTCGTCCAGTTTTTCGCCGCACAGATCCACCTGGTGACCGACGCGGCCGAGGAAGACCAGGCAAGGCGCGTTGCGCCAGCAGCCCGCCACGCGCACGCGATCCCGCGTGTCGTAACGCCATAGCCCGGAACGGGTGGTAACGACTATAACGCCCTCATCTCCCTCATGCCACTCCCACAAGGGCAGGCAAACGCCATCGTCCCGGCACAGTTCGAGGAAAGCGCTGGCCACCGCCGCCACCGGCGCCGGCGCGTCATGCAGGGGTATGCTCACCGCCGCCTCGGTGGAGAGCAGCCCTTTGGGCTCGACCGTCACCCCCGGCAAACGCCGGGACAGCGCGGCCACGTAGCGCGCGGCGACGCCGTGGGTCCAGCAACTGACGCGGACCAGATTCGGCCACAGGATCCGCGGGTCGAGCCGGCCCGCGGCGACCGCCGCGCGCAACCGCCGCGCGCCGCGCGATCCCCTGGTGCCCAGTTGCCGCAGCGGTTCCGCGAGCGGCGCCGGCACTCGATGCCGCCAAGGCGAATCCAGGCAGTCGATGACGCGCTCGGCCTCCTGTTCCAGGGTGTCGAGCAGCGGATGCAGAAAGGTCGGGCTCCAGATGGATACCAAGGCGAGGTCCTCGCACGCGGCGAGAAACAGGCAGGTCCAGAAGCGCCAGGCAGCCACGGTATCGAGCAGCGATACCGCCAGCGGCATCGCGCTCAAGGCCACCAGATGCGGAGCCGCCGGACCGAAATAGACCGCGTCGTTTCCCGCCGCCCCGCGCTCGGCAAAGGCGCCGGTGCCCGTCGGACTCAGCGCCCAGTAGACGGAACCCGCGGCAACGGCCGGCACGTGGCGGCACAGATCGGCCAGCCAGGGAAAAAGCGCGCGCCGGAAATCCTCCAGACCCGCCTCGCCGTAGGGGATGGCTTTGGCTTCGCGGGTAGAACCCGAGGTCCATTCGGTCGCTATCACCGGTTCGGCGCAGACGGTCGACGCGCCCGCGCGCCAGGCCGCGAGGCCGGTTTCGATGTCCGGATACCGAACCAGGGGTATCCGCTCCGCGTAGGCGGCCGGATCGGTCAGGCTGGCGAAATCGTGCCGGCGGCCGATGTCGGTCTCGCGGTTGATTTCCAGCGCCTGGCGTAGAAAGTGCTCCTGCGCCCGCCGAGGCTCGTCGCAGTCGCCTTCGAATGCCTGTCGATAGGGATCGGCGATTGCGAGCAATCGTTGCCAGGCAGGGTGCGGAATGGGCCATTGCGTCGGCATATCGTGGTTTTCCTGATTCTTGGCGAGCGGGTAAGGATCGTGGGATGCGGCACGCTAAAGAGAACCGCGTCTACGGGTAAGCCAACTCTTGCCAACCTCCAGGTTCGCCTTCCGCCACCCGGCCAAAATCGCCATAGCCCTTCTCGAACACGCGCTTTGCCAAGGACTTGAGATTATCGGTGCGCAATTCGGTAAGACACACCAGTTCGTCGCCCCGAACATAGCCGGGATTGGCCCGCAGGAAAAACGCCACCTCGGGGCGACGCCGGTCAGCCTCTTCCACCTCCGCCAGATCGGCTCGAAGATGGCCATGGCTTTCCGGGAAACGCACCACGCCACGGTGCGAATCGTAGTTGACGCCAAAACGCTTCGTCGCCAGTTCGTCCATCAGGCCGCGCATGTCCTCGGGCGTCGGTTGGCTATGGTGCGGCCAGTAGCACCGACTGAACGTCGAAAGGTAGCGATAAGTGCGCGGCCCCTTGCTGATCAGGAACCAGTATAAAGGAGCTTCGGGAAATCGGGCCTTTTCCCGCCCCGCCAACCGAATCCAGGCAAAGGCCAGCGCCTGGCTGCCCCAATGGCGCCGGTCGATGACCGTATCACCGGAATAAATGATCTGGACGCTCTCGTGAGTGACCGGCAAGGTGAATGGGTAACATTGGAGAGTCGAAAAACCCCGCACCTTTCCTTGCCGGTCCTGGAGCAGAATAACCCGATCCTTCTCCACCAGGTCGGCGCGGAAACGCTCGCGCCGCACCGCCGCGTAGTGCGCCTCCATGAGCCGATACATCTGCTCGAATAGATCGTCCGTCAGCGCGCCAATCGGACCAGAGCTCGCTTTCAGCGGTTCCATGAGTTCCCTCCTGGTTGCGTCCGTCAAGGTGGTGTGAATTTCGAGGGAGAACTCCGGTTTGGCCAAGGGTTTAAGCGGTGGGCAACGCGGCCAAGGCATCGGCGTCTTAGGAGTTACGCGGTTGCCTGCGGATAGTGTACAGCAGCGGCATGAATCCACCGAAAGTCACTGATGAAGCCTGTTCCTAAAAACTTAGGCAAAGTTGTTCGGGCGATTCGCTCCCGGTTGACGGGCCTTGCGGCGCACAACTCGGGT
>JBDHRB010000014.1:0-13623 GCA_039807355.1 Candidatus Competibacteraceae bacterium | reverse complement strand
GGCCGCACCCTCGAAACACCCCGTTCAAAGGTAGGTGACGCAATCGACGGCAGGTCTCCTGGCTCGCGAGTCAGGGCCTTTCGCTCGGCCTTCCCGGTCGTTCAACCTGACCAGTGGCGTGTAGTGAGCGTCGGCTCGTCGCGTACAGTTGCGGGGGCAGCCACGGCTTGCGCGCTGGCGTCTCTTGCAGAGATCAAGCGCACCGTGTTCCCTTTTCATCCCACTTGGGGGAACCGTCGGGCAGAAATGCTACAGTACAAAAAGTCCGGATTCAAGCAGGCGATCAATCAAGTCAAACGATGCAAGCCACCCAATCAACAGTGGCGGGAAAACGCCAGTCCGGGCGTCAGGCAAAAATCGGTCGCATGTTATCCAGCGTTATCCGCAACCAAAAGTGCTATTCCTTCCGGGCGTTCAGCGCCGCGCCGAGCAAGCGGGCGGTGACATCGACCACCGGAATCACCCGGTCATAGGCCATGCGCGTCGGGCCAACCACGCCGAGTACGCCCAATACCTGGCCCTGCACGCTGTACGATGCGGTGACCACGCTACAACCTTCCAGCACCTCAAAGCCGGATTCCTCGCCGACGAAGATTTGCACGCCCTCCGCGTGCAGGCATTGATCGAACAGATGCAATAAATCCCGCTTGTGATTGAACGCTTCAAAGAGCTGGCGCAGCTTGTCCAGATCGGACAGATCGGCGCATTGCATTAAATGGGTTTGCCCGGCCACCACATAGTCTTCGCCTTCCGGCTCGCTGGCGAAGGTTTGTTCCGCCACCTCGACCACGGTCTGCATCAGTTGATCGAGACTGTCGCGGGCCTCGCGCAGGTCGCGCAGCAGGATTTCACGCACCTGCTGGAAATCCTGGCCGGCGAATTGGGCATTCAAGTAGCAGGCGGCCTGTTGCAGTTCCGCCGCGCTGTAGGGGCGGAGGGTCTGGATGATGCGGTTTTGCACTTCCTGAGCGTTCAGCACCAGAATCACCAGCACCCGTTGCTCGGACAGCGGCAGAAATTCGACATGGCGCAGCGTGACTACATTGCGGCGCGGCAAGGTGACCACTCCGGCCAGGCGCGTCAATCCCGACAGGAGATCGGAGACCGAGCGGGCCAGTTCCGCGCCGCTTTGCGCCGGTTGGTCGATGCGCCGGCGCAAGATTTCCACTTCCTGCTGGTCGAGCGGCTGCACGCGCAGCAGGGCGTCGATAAACAGCCGATAACCGCGTGCGGTCGGCACCCGGCCCGCCGAGGTGTGCGGGGCGCGCAGATAGCCCAGCTCTTCTAGATCGGCCATGACATTACGCACCGTGGCCGGGCTTAAATCCAGCCCGGCGTCCCGGGCCAGAGTCCGGGAACCAACCGGCTGCCCATCGCGGATGTAGCGTTCGACCAGCGCCTTGAGCAAATGCTGGGTGCGCTCATTGAGGGCCGGTTGACCCGCCGCTGGCATGGATTCCAGGCTGTGCATGGCTGTTCCCCCGTGGGCTGAGGCTGGGTGGTGACGCGGCGGTGCGCCGCTCAGGAAGGCGTCGATGCTGCCGGAAGCGCCGAGCGCAGCAGCTCCAGGGCCAGATCGTATGCAAAACCCTGGATGTGCTGTTGCAGGCAGGACGCCTGCGATTCGCCCAGGGCCTCGCGCAGCAGCGGCGCGACGCTTTGAAAAAACTCACCGGCGCGCAAATCGTCTTCGGCCAGCAGCGTCTCCAGACGCTGCGCCGCCGCATGAAGTTGCGTTCTATCGACGCTCGGCGGCGATTCAGCGGTTTCCAGCAAGTGCGGCTCCAGAGCCACCGCCAGGGTTTCGTAAGCGGCGGTGACCGCGATGATCAGCGCTTCCAGCTCGGCGTCCGGACGCTGATCGCGGATCGCTTGCTCCAATGCCGCCGCGCTGGCCTGCACCGCCACCGCACCGAGCGTCCCGGAAGCGCCTTTCAGCGAATGGGCGATCCGGCGCGCTTCGTCGCGCTGGCCAGCCGCCAGGCAGGTGCGTAACTGAGCCATATCCGTGCCGTGACTGCGGATATATTGGCGCAGCAGGCGGGTGTAGCTGGCGACTTTGCCGCGCAGGTTGCGCAAGCCGAATGCGGCATCCAGACCGTCAATGTTTGCCCAGGGTACTGGCGGATGTTCCGCCGGGGCCGGCGCAACCGGCGGGTTTGCGGTTGGTGCCGGCGCAACCGGCGGCGTCGCTGGAATCGGTTCGCCCGACGGCGAGGGCAGCCATTTCAGCAGCGCGGCGAACAGCACCTGTGGATCGACCGGTTTGGCCACATGATCGTTCATCCCCGCCGCCAGACAGCGCATCCGGTCTTCATCAAAGGCATTGGCGGTCATGGCCAGAATCGGCGTGGTCTCGCGTCCGGGCAGGCGGCGGATCAGTCGGGTTGCTTCAATGCCATCCAGCTCCGGCATCTGCACGTCCATCAAAATCAGGTCATAGGCGGTCGCCGTGGCCTTTTCCACCGCCTGCACGCCGTTTTCGGCCAAATCCACGTTCAATCCGGCGGCGTGCAGCAATTCAAGCGCGACTTCCTGATTGATCGGGTGATCTTCGGCCAGCAGGATGCGGGCATTGCGATATCGTTGCGCCACGATCTGTTCGGCGGCGACGCTGGAAAGGGCGGGGCGCAGGCTGACCGGCTCCTGAACCGCCCGGCGCAGGGCCAGGCGCAGCACCGAGGAAGTCACCGGTTTGACCAGCATATCGCGCAAACCGGCCTGACGCGCCTTGTCGCGCAGCGCCGATTCGTCGAACGCCGTGACCAGCAATCCCAGCGGTTGGCGGGTCAACCCCAGGGTTTGCACGCGCTGGGCGGTTTCCAGACCATCCAAACCGGGCATTTGCCAGTCCAGCAACAGCAGATCAAACGGACGGCCTTCCGCCTCGGCTTCAGTCAGCGCGGTCAGCGCCGCCGCGCCGGAATCCAGCGCAGTCACGGTCAATTCCAGATCACTGAGCATGTCGGTGAGCGCGGCCCGGGCTTCGGGCAGATCATCCACCACCAGCGCCCGGCGGCCTTGCAGGCGCAGATCGCGCATCGGCGTCAGCGGTTGAGTGCTTTTCGCCAGGCGGGCGGTGAACCAGAAGACGCTGCCCACGCCGGGCTGGCTTTCCGCGCCGGCGGCCCCGCCCATCAACTCGGCCAGCCGTCGGGTGATGGCCAGTCCCAGGCCGGTGCCGCCATACTTGCGCGTCGTCGAATCGTCCAGTTGCCGGAACGCATTGAACAGGCCGGGCAATGCTTCCGGGGCAATGCCGATCCCGGTGTCCTGCACCTCAAAACGCACCAGCAAATCGACCGGACTTTCTTGCAGAATCTGCGCCCGCAGGATAATCGCGCCGCGTTCGGTGAATTTCAGGGCGTTGCTGGCGTAGTTGAGCAACGCCTGCGAGAGGCGCATCGGGTCGCCGTGCAGCCGCGCCGGCAGGCGGGCGGTGTCCACCACCAGCTCCAGACCCTTGGCCTGCGCCCGGTCGGCAATCAGGGTGCAGACATTGCTCAGAACGCTTTCGACTTCAAAATCGGTCTGCTCCAGGCCCAGCCGTCCGGCCTCGATCTTGGAGATGTCCAAAATATCATTGATGATGCCTAACAAATGGTTAGCGGCGTCGGCCACCTTGCTCAGTTTGTCCTGATGGTCGGGATCGCGGGCGCTGCGCTGCAACAGGTGGGTCAAGCCGAGAATCGCGTTCATCGGCGTGCGGATTTCATGGCTCATATTGGCCAGAAAGGCGCTTTTCGCCTGGGTAGCGGCTTCGGCCTCGGCGGCGCGGCGCTCCAGTTCATCATTCAGCAGCTTGATCTGTTCGGTGCGTTCGCTGACCCGGTTTTCCAGTTCGTGTTGATAGCGCTCCAGTTCCTGCAATTGCTGGCGTCGCCACACCATGACGATTAATCCGCTGCTGAACAGAAGCGTCAGCAACGTTATCACGGCGCTGGCGATGCCCAGGCGCTGGATGTCCTGAAACGCCTCGGCCTGGGCCACCTTGATACTGAGCAGCCAGGGCGAGCCGGCGATGATGTGCGTCGCGGTCAGCACCGGTACGCCTTGATGATCCAGACCTTCGTAGATGCCTGGCCCGTGCAGAATCGCCTGCACCGCCGGATGTTCGGTTTGCTGGATGGGCAATTCGAGCGGCTGCGCATCATGCGGAGCCTGAGTGCGGTCGGTGAACAGCAGCACTCGGTCGCCGTCGCGGCGCATCAGCGCCACAGCGCCGCTCGGCGGCAGACCTTCGCGGGACAGGATCAGCGGAAAAAGATAGCGATGGGTGTCGATGTGCAGGACGACTATGGCGATAGGCACGCCATACGGCGACTGTTGATCCCGAATAACCCCGACATAGGCCAGATGGGTCGCGCCCTGGCCGCGCTCCTGGAAATCAATCAGCGCCGGATTCCACTGGCTGACTGCTTGCTGGAGCGCCGGCTGCAAACCGGATCTTGGGTAGTCGCTTGAGCCGACGCTGAAGAGACGCTGGCCTTTCGGATCAAACAATTCAGTTCCGATATAGCCATAGACTTGGCGCGTGGCGTCCAGCCGGGCCAGCACGATGCGCTCCAGCGCCGCATCCCGGCTGACCTGCCAATCGCGCACCAACGCGCCCAGCGCGGCATCGCGGGTGTAGGATTGAACATCCTTGCTCCGTTCGTTGAGCCAGGCTTCGATCTGCCGACTGCGCTGGTCCACAATCGCCATTAACTGCGTGGTTTGCTGCTGGCGCACCTCGGCGGCGAGGAACTGAAACACGATGCCGCCCAGCACGGCGATGACCACCGCCAGCAGCAAGAAAACATCGACCAGCCGCCAGGGTGGAGTCGGCTGGGCCGGGGGACTAAGGCTGGCCGGGATCATCAAGGCTCTCCGCGAGGGGCGATATCCGCATAATCCGCATCAGCGATCAGCGCCTGCAAGACGTGCAGCGCCCGCTGATATTCAAAGGCGTCGATGTGTTGTTCAATGCGGCCCACCGGGTCGCCCAACCAGGCGCGCAACAGGGGGGCGGTGTCGGCGAACGCCTGACTGGCGCGTAGATCATCTTCCGCCAGCAGGGTCTGCAAGCGGGCGGCAGCCTGCGCGGCGGCTTCAGCTTGCCGGGAATCCCTGTGCGGGAGGGGAGCGCCCGGCGCCGCTTGCGACTGGCCAGCCGCTTTCGCCGCCGCCGGGGGTTGCTCTGCCGCCGCCAGGGCGGGGACTGCGCTTTTCAAGGCGCTCTGGGCGTGCGGCAGGGTGACCGCGAACCAGAAGGTGCTGCCTGCGCCCGGCGCACTGGAGACGCCCAGTTCGCCGTCCATCAGCTCAATCAGCCGGCGGTTGACCGCCAGGCCCAGCCCGACGCCGCCGTATTTGCGGGTGGTCGAGCTGTCTGCTTGTTCAAACGCCTGAAACAGGCGGGCTTGATCGTCCGGTTCGATGCCGATGCCGGTGTCCTGAATTTCAAAGCGCACCCGAACTTGATCGGCGCTGAAACCGGGGTGGGGGATGCGCAGGGCGCGTAGGGTGATTACTCCGTGCTCGGTGAATTTCACCGCGTTGCTGGCGAAGTTGAACAGGATTTGCCGGAGCCGCACCGGATCGCCGTGCAGCACTGGCGGTAGCGCCGGGTCGATGGATTGGGTCAGCGTCAGACCTTTGGCTGCGGCCTTGGCGTTGAGCGCCACATGCAGGTTGTCCAGGATCGCCGCCAGGGCAAAATTGATCCGCTCCAGGCGCAGTTTGCCGGCTTCGATTTTGGATAACTCCAGAATGTCATTGACCATTTCCATCAGATGATGAGCCGCTTCGGCAATCTGACTCAGGGATTTGTGCTGGCGCGGATTGTTGATGTCGCGTTGCAGCAAATGAGTCAGGCCGATCACCGCGTTGATTGGGGTGCGGATTTCATGGCTCATCGTGGTCAGAAAAGTGCTTTTGGCCCGATTGGCCGCCTCGGCGGCGTTACGCGCCCGGATCAATTCCCGGTTGGCCGCTTCCAGTTGCGCGGTGCGCTCGCGCACCAACTGTTCCAGATGATTCCGGTATCGCGCCAGCTCGGTTTCAATCTGCCGGCGTTCGCTGATGTCCTGCACCGTGCCAATCGCCGAGATCGGCTGTCCAGCGGCGTCGAAATGCACCCTGGCCCGTTCGCGCACCCAGCGGGTGACGCCATGGACCAGAATGCGATGCTCCAGATCATAGGGCGCTCCGACCAGGGCAGCATTCCAGGCGGCGCGCACCCGATCCTGATCATCGGGGTGGACGCATTCGAGAAAAAACCGCAGGGTCAGCGGCGTGGTTTCAGCAACGCCAAAAATCCGGTGCGTCTCTTGCGACCAGCTTAGAGCATTATTGGCAATGTCCAGGCTCCAACTGCCAAGCTGGGCGACCGATTGGGCTTCCTTGAGCGCCGCTTCGCTGGAGCGCAACCGTTGTTCGGAGCGTTTGCGCTCGGTAATGTCCGACCAGATCGCGGCGAAGTAGTGGCGTCCGCCGACCTGAACCAGCCGGGCGCTGACCCGCACTTCACGGATTTCTCCGTTCTTGCAGCGGTGTCGGGTCTCGAAGACCGCGCCATCGTTCTGCATGATGTTGGCGAAGACCGCCTCGATCTGCGTTGAATCCTGTTCTGCTTCCACATCATGCACCCGCAACCGGGCGAATTCTTCCGGGGTATAGCCCAGATTGCGGCAAGCGGCGAGGTTGAATTCGACCAGCCGCCCGGTTTCGACCTCTACCAGGCTGATCGAATCATTGGCCTGATTGACGATAGCGCTGTAAATGGCTTCGCGCTCGTGCAGTGCGCCCAGCAGGGTGGACTCAACCATAAGGGGGGTGAACCTAGCGGTGTTCCTGATTTACGGCGGCGTACAGGGCTTGTTTGGCGAGCAGATCATCCTCGCGGTCGGCGTGGCGCTGGGCAATCGCTTCAAACTCCGGGCGCAGCGCCAGAAAGGCGTCCACGATGTCGGGATCGAAGTGGCTCCCGCGTCCTTCGCTGATGATGTCCACCGCTCTGGTCATGGGCAGCGGTTCTTTGTAGACCCGTCGGCAAATCAGCGCGTCAAACACATCGGCGAGGGCCATCAGCCGCGCCGACAGCGGAATCGCATCGCCTTTCAGCCCTTCAGGGTAACCGCTGCCGTCCCATTTTTCATGGTGGTACAGGGCGATTTCCTTGGCCACCGCCAGAAACGCCACCGGACGCTCGGCATCCCGTTCCGCCTGGGCGATGGCCTCGGAGCCGAGCCGGGAATGGGTTTTCATAATTTCCCATTCTTCCGGGGTCAACTTGCCGGGCTTGAGCAGAATATGGTCAGGAATGCCCACCTTGCCGATGTCGTGCAATGGCGCGGACTTGAACAGCACCTCGATAGTAGCGTCGGTCAACATCGCGGAAAAGCGCGGGTGATTTTGCAGATGGTAGGCCAGCACCCGGATATACCCTTGGGTGCGGCGCAAATGATTGCCGGTTTCCGGGTCGCGGGTTTCCGCCAAACGGGCCAGGGCGCGGATGCTGACTTCCTGAATCAACTGATTTTCTTTCATGCGCCGCGCCACTTCGGCTTCGAGGAAGGCGTTTTGATCCTTCAGCCAGTCGCGGGCCTGTTTCAGCTCCAGTTGGGCGCGCACCCGGGTCAGGACTATCGCCGGGCGCACCGGTTTGGTGATGTAATCGGCGGCGCCCAAATCCAGACCGCGCACTTCATCTTCGGTGGCATCCATGGCGGTGACGAAAATGACCGGAATATCCTGGGTTTCCGGGCGCTCGCGTAATTGACTCAGCACCGCGTACCCGTCGATGCCCGGCATCATCACATCGAGCAGAATCAGATCGGGTTTTGGCGCCGATGCGGCGACTTGCAAAGCGCGCACCCCGGAATTGGCGATCCGCACACGATAATAGGGTTGCAACAGCTCGCCGAGCACCGTCAGATTTTCTGGAACATCGTCAACAACCAGAATGGTTTGGGTGAGTGAGGATGCGGGTGGAGTCGCCATGACATTCTCTTTGAATCGAATGATAGGATGCGCAATCAGCGGCGCTATTATGCGCTTTCCAGAGGCGGGGCGCGCTCCCCTTGCCTGTAAGCGCCCGGACCGGGAGACGTTGTTCGGTTTGGCGCATTTTCCCCTAAAATGATAAGTTGTTCGCACCCACCACACAGTACCGAACAATGCCCTCCGTCCCGGTTTTTCATACGATTGGCCTGATCGGCAAATTCGGCGAGTCGCATGTCGCAGGCGCTCTCCATCAGATCGCCGCGCACCTGCTGCGCCGCCAGCTCCGCGTGCTGCTCGATGAGAGTACCGCCCGGCTGATTCCTGACAACACGCTCGAAGCGGCCAGCCGCGAGGCGATTGGCGAGCAATGCGACCTGGCCATTGTCATGGGCGGCGACGGCACGTTGCTGAATGCTGCGCGCTCGCTGGTGGACTATGAAGTGCCGATTCTCGGCGTCAATCTGGGACGGCTGGGCTTTCTCGCCGATGTGTCGCCCGGCGAACTCCCGCACCGTTTAGATGAGGTGCTGAACGGCGAATTCCGCGAAGCGCGGCGCTCGCTGCTGCACGCCCAGGTGTTGCACGACGGTCAGGCCACCGGCGAGGCCGACGCGCTGAACGATGTCGTGGTGCACAAGCGTGAAGTGGCGCGGATGATCGAGGTGGACACCTTCGTTGACGGGCGCTTTCTCAACGCCTATCACGCCGACGGGCTGATCATCTCTACCCCGACCGGTTCGACCGCTTACGCCCTGGCCGGCGGCGGGCCGATTCTCCATCCCGGCCTGGAGGCGGTGGTGCTGGTGCCGATCTGCCCGCACACCCTGACCCATCGCCCGATTGTGGTGAAGGCGGACAGTGTGATCGAAGTGGTGCTGAACCCAACCACCACCACCCAGACGCAAATCACCTGCGACGGCCAGATCAGCCTGAGCATCGAACCCGGCGACCGGATCATGATCCGCAAAAAGGAGCGCCAGGTGCGGCTGCTGCATCCGGTCAATCACGACTATTTCAAGCTGCTGCGGGCCAAGCTGCGCTGGGGCCTGAGTCCGGAAGCCTCGCCGTTTATCTGAATCATGCTGACCCATTTGCGCATCCGCGATTTCGCCATTGTCGAGGCGCTGGAGCTGGAGCTGGTCGGGGGCATGACTGCGGTGACCGGCGAAACCGGGGCTGGCAAATCCATTCTGGTCGATGCGATTGGCCTGCTGCTTGGCGACCGGGCGGACAGCGGGGTGATCCGCCACGGCGCAGAGCGCGCCGACATCAGCGCGGTGTTCGATCTGGACGCCTTGCCCGCTGCCCGGCGCTGGCTGGCCGAGCGCGATTTGCACGGCGAGCAGGACTGTCACTTGCGGCGGGTCATCGCCGGCAATGGCCGCTCGCGCAATTACATCAACGGCGTCCCGCAACCGGCCCAAGCGTTGCGCGAGTTGGGCGAATGGCTGGTGGACATCCACGGCCAGCATGAACACCAATCCCTGTTACGTCGCGAAGCCCAGCGGCAACTGCTCGACGACTACGCTGATCATGCGGCGTTGCTGGCCGAGCTGGCCGAGCATTACCGGCGCTGGAGTCGGTTGCGCCAGGAACTGCGCGAGTTGCGCCAGGCCAGCAGCGAGCGCGACGCCCGGCTGGATATTTTGCGCTATCACCTGGGCGAGCTGGCGGCGCTGAATCTGGCGGAAGGGGAAATCACTGAGCTGGAAGCCGAACAGCGCCGCTTGGCCCACGCCAGCCAGTTGCTCGAAACCGGCCAGCAGTTGCTGAACAATCTGAGCGAGGGCGATGAAGAGACCGTCGCCAAGCGCCTCACCCACGGCCTGCGCGAGCTGGATGCGCTGAATCGGCTGGACCCCCGATTACGCCCGGTCAGCGAACTGCTGAACGCGGCGCTGATTCAGGTGCAGGAAGCCAGCAGCGAATTGCGCGGTTATGTGCAGGCCCTGGACCTCGACCCGGCCCATTTAGCGCAGATCGAACAGCGTTTAACCGCTGCCCATCATCTGGCCCGCAAACATCGACTGGACGCGGCGGAATTGCCCGGATTGCGGGTGCGCTTCGCGGCGGAGCTGGACGCGCTGGAGCATAGCGAAACCCGGCTGGACGCCTTGCAGCAGGCGGCGCAAGCGGCACGGGCTGCCTATCAGCATTGCGCGGAGCAACTCAGCGAACGGCGCACCGTCGCGGCGCGGGAACTGGGCGAGCGGATTTCCCAGGCGCTGGCGGGTTTAGGGATGCCGGGAGGGCGCTTCGCTATCGTCCTTGAGCGCACCGACAAACCGACGCCGGGCGGCCTGGAAACGGTGGAGTTTCAGGTCAGCGCCAATCCGGGGCAACCGTTGCGGGCGCTGGCCAAGGTCGCGTCCGGCGGCGAATTATCGCGGATCAGCCTGGCCATTCAGGTGATCGCCGCCCGCGCCGCCCGCATCCCGACGCTGATTTTCGACGAAGTGGACAGCGGCATCGGCGGCGGGGTGGCGGAAGTGGTGGGGCGACAATTGCGCACGTTGGGCGGCAGCCGCCAAGTGTTGTGCGTGACCCATCTACCGCAGGTCGCGGCGCAGGCGCATCAACAGCTTAAAGTAGAGAAACAGACTGACGGTGAGAACACCCATACCCAGGTCGCGGCGCTGGCGACCGAGGAACGGGTGACGGAAATCGCCCGGATGCTGGGCGGGTTAGAACTCACCGCGAACACCCTGGCCCATGCCCGCGAGATGGTGGAGAAAGCCGCTTTATCGACGACCGAGGGAGAATTTTGATGAACTGGCAAGAAGTCTGTGCAAATCCGCATTTACGCAATCTACCGTTTAAAATCGAGTTGAATGAATACGGACAGGTGGTCATGTCTCCAGTCAAGGTTTATCACTCGGCTTTTCAAGGCCGAATCGGCATCCTTTTATATCGGTTGCTGAATCACCATGTTTTGGACGAATGCGCAATCGCCACTCCTGCCGGAACTAAAGTGGCTGATGTCGCTTGGATTTCCCCGGAACGGTTCCAGATCGTCCGGGAAGAAGATGAATGCTCTATCGCCCCGGAAATCTGCATTGAAGTCATTTCATCCAGCAATTCACAACGGGAAATCCGTGAAAAAATCGCCTTGTATTTCAATCAGGTGGCGCTGGAATGCTGGACTTGTGACGAACACGGAAAAATGAACTTTTATTCTCCAATCGGCAATCTGGAAAAATCGACAATTGCCCCGGATTTTCCGGCGAGGATTGATTTATAAGTTTTCCGACGAGTGCGGCGCTATTTCAGCCTCAATCCTGAGCTTCTGAAGTATTTTCCCCTTCCATCGCGCTCCGCTGCGGACAGTCGGGGCGGGTGCAATGACCGTAAAGAATCAGTCGATGTTCGGTCAGTTCAAAGCCGAGCCGCTCGGCGATCAGTCGCTGCCGCTGTTCAATCTCCTCATCGCAGAATTCCTCGATTCGCCCGCAATCCAGACACAGGATATGGTCATGGTGTTCGCCTTGGTTGAGTTCAAACACCGACTGACCGCTCTCGAAATGGTGGCGCTTGACCAGCCCCGCCGTTTCAAACTGAGTCAACACCCGGTATACGGTCGGCAGGCCGATGTCCTCGCCAGAGTCGGCCAATAACCGATGAATGACCTCTGCGGTCAGATGCGGACTGTCCTGCCGCAGCATTTTCAGGATTTTCATGCGCGGCAGGGTGACTTTCAGCCCGGCCTGCTTGAGTTCTTTCGATCCCACGCTGCATTCTCCGATGATTGCGCTTCGCCAAGGGTTGCCCGGTTGCGTTATGATTGGAGCAAGTCCATTCCAGCAACCCGGATTTCGCCTTCCATGCCGCACATTTCCCTACGCGCCGCCGGTCTCCTGCTTTTGTCGCTCACGGCGGGTTGCGAATCGCTCTTGCCCAGCTTCTATACCGTCCCGGTGCGCCAGGGCAACTATATCGACCAGGCCACGGTCGCCCAGTTGCAGCCCGGCATGACCAAGCAGCAGGTTCAGCGGCTGATGGGGACGCCGCTGGTCGCCGATCCCTTTCATCAAAACCGCTGGGATTACTATTACCAATACGGCAAGGGCGGCAAGATCAGCGAACAGCGCCGGGTGACTTTGCTGTTCAGCGGCGACACGCTGTCCAGCGTCGAAGAAGTCCCCCGTTAGCCGCCTTCAGACTCCAGATCGCCGCCGCCCTTGCGCATCCGTTTACCCTCGGCGGCGCGTTGCTTGCGCACCGCTTTGGGGTCAGCGAGCAGCGGACGATAAATCTCGATCCGGTCGCCGGCGCGTACCGTCGCCGACAGCTTGCTGAGTTTGCCAAAGATTCCGACCTTGGCGGTCGCCGGCTGGATTTCCGGGAACTGTTCCTGAATCTGTGACTGGAGAATCGCCTGCTCCAGAGTCGCGCCTTCGGCAACCTCCAGCGGAATGATGACTTGCCGGTCCGGGCCGGCGTAGGCGACTTCAACGCGCACCGTCGCCGTGGTGTTGGCAAGATTAGCGTCGGCCATACAGTTCCACCGCCCGTTTGCAGAAGGCGTCCACCAGCGAGTTGGCGATTTGCTTGAACACCGGCTCAATGACTTTGCGCAACAAGGTGCTGGAAAATTCAAACTCCATGTCCAAAGACACCTTGCAGGCGTCGGCCCGCAGCGGTTCAAAACGCCAGTAGCCTTCCAGGCGCTGGAACGGGCCTTCCAGCAGGCGAATGTCGATCATTTTGTGTTTTTGCATCCGGTTATTGGTAGTGAAAGTTTTATGCACTGCGCCTTTGGCCATTTCGATGGTCGCCCGCAGTTCGTCTTCGCTGTACGGCACGACCTGGGCGGACCGGCACCAGGGCAGGAACTGCGGATAACTTTCGATGTCATTGACCAGGTTATACATTTCCGCCGCTGAATACAGCACCAGTGCGCTTTTTTTAACCGTCGCCATGACCCGATCTCCATTGCGGCGTTGTCAGTGTTGTTGGATTCTCGCTGCGCAAGTTTGGTTGAAACCGTCTTCATCCTCAAGCAGGGCGTACTGAGCCGCGAGCCGCAGTGCGCCGACAGGATTCCCGATATGAGCAAGAAAAAATCCACGCCCAGTAGCCAGATCGCCGGCAACAAGAAGGCGTATCACGACTATTTTATCGAAGAACATTTTGAGGCCGGACTATCCCTGCAAGGTTGGGAGGTGAAAAGTCTGCGGGCCGGTCGCGCCCACCTCAAGGAAAGCTATGTGCTGCTGCATGATGGCGAGGCGTTCCTGTTTGGCTGTCACCTGTCGCCGCTGACCTCGGCCTCGACCCATGTGCAGGCGGATCCGACCCGCACCCGCAAGTTGTTATTGCACAAAGAAGAAATCAGCCGGTTGATCGGTTTGGTCGAGCGCAAGGGCTATACGCTGATCCCGCTGAAATTGTATTGGAAAAATAACCGGGCCAAGCTGGACATCGGTCTGGCGCGGGGCAAAAAGGATTACGACAAGCGGGCGACCGAGAAGGATCGGGACTGGGAGCGCGACAAGCAGCGGGTGATGCGGCGCGAGCGATAAGTTTTGGAACTTTTCCCCCACCGTGCTACCTTATTTCGGGGTAGCAATCCAGTTTTGATGGCCTGAATAGCCTGTGATCCAAGACAACAAGGATTGAAATCCCATGGGGGCGATT
>JBDHRB010000013.1:0-13968 GCA_039807355.1 Candidatus Competibacteraceae bacterium | reverse complement strand
GGAAGCCAAAACCTATCCTTTCCCCTATCTCTACGATGAACGTCAGGCGGTTGCCAAGGCCTATCACGCCGCCTGCACCCCGGATTTCTTCCTGTTCGACGCAGAGCGCAAACTGGTTTATCGCGGCCAGTTTGACAGCAGCCGGCCCGGCAACACTGTTCCAGTGACTGGGAATGATCTGCGGGCGGCGGCGCAAGCGGTTTTGACCGGCCAAGCCGTTTCGCCCGAACAGCAGCCGAGTATCGGTTGCAACATCAAATGGCAATCCGGCAACGCGCCGGATTATTACCGCTAATCGCCATGCGCTCCCCGCGCTCGCGGGGAGAAACTCAACGTTCAAAGCTGTAGGTCAAATCTGCGCCGGTTCCGGTCGCGCTGGCGTTCGACTCAAACGTCAGCCGCTGAGTCAGCCGGTAGCGCATGGTGAAGGTATTGGCGTTGTCCAGCAGCCCGACTCCATAACCGACATACAAATTCGGCGACAGATTTTTCCCCAGCGACAGGGCCGAGCCGTTGCCACTGGCGTCGGGGTTGAATTGCAGGGTGTCCAGACCCAGGGCGCTGCCCAGACTGCCGGTAATCGCGTTGCTGCCGAAACCCAGCGCGTTGGCCGCCTTGAACAGCAGCGCCGCCTCCGAACCGCCGCCTTGCGACGCCCGGCCCAGCACCAGATGAGACAAAATCTCCGAGTCCGGCATTTTTGGTTGAGAAAACAAGGTCAACTGCGGCTGGCGGAGCGTGCCGCGCACTTGTGCGCCGACTATGGCGTCATTGCCGAAATCGCCGCCGGTCAACGGTCGCGCCACGCGCAAATCCAGACCCGGATTATCCAGCGGACTGTTGCTGAACAGCACTTGGCCGCGCTGAATTTCCACGTCCTGACCGAAAATCGTGTAATTGCCGGCCACCACTTCGACCGCGCCGCTGCCGCGTGGGGCGAGCTGCGGGCTTTCCTCGACCAGCAGATTGCCCTTGAGCCGACCCTTGAACACCGGGGTTTCCAGCAGCACCTCATCGCCGAGAATCACCCGCACCCGGGCGAACAGCGCCAGCCCGGACGGCTGGGGCGGCGGCGTCTGACCTTGGGCGTTGTTGACGATCACCACATCGCTGGAGGGGCGAATCGCGCCGGGCCGACTGCCGGCCGGGCGCAGAAAGGCGCGGGGAATGGTCACTTGCCCATCGACATGCAACTGTTGCTGTTCAAAGCGAATGTTCAGGTCCGGACTGATCTGAATGCGCAGATCAGCGGTGTCCATCGCCTGAAAATCCTGACCTTTGATCTGCACCAGCACCCGGGGCTTGAGCGGGTCAATTTCGCCGGTGACCTGCATCTGGCCCGGTTTGGAGCGAGCGGAGCCGGTCAGTTGCAATGGACCCTGACCGTTGCTGGAAGCGCTAATCTGCACGTCCTGCAAGCGAATCCCGGCCTGGGGAATGGCGACCCCGGCATTCTCCAGCCGAATCGCCCCGCGCAACGCCAGTTTGGCAAGATCGCCGCTGACATTGACATCGGCGCGCAACTGCCCAGACACGTTCTGCGCTTGCGGCGCAAACAGCGACACGATGCTTAAATCAGTCACTGCCGCGTTGATTTTACCGTCCAGCCGGGCCGCGCCGAGCGGGTCCTGCACCCGAACCGTGGCCTGGAGATTTCCGGTTTGCGCCAGATCAAGCTGGGCTTGGCCGGTCGCAGTGCGGCCATCGCTGCTGACCTGAAGGCTGCCGCCCTTGAGGGTGAAACGCAGGGTCTGGCCTTCCGCCGCCATTTTCAGCGTTCCGGGCGTGAGGTTCAGCTTAAGCTGGGCTTGCATCGCGCCGCCGGGTTTACCGGATGCCGTGGCTTCCGCATTGATCCGGGTGGCCAATTCAGCGCCCTTGGGCAGAAACGACTTGAAGCGTTCCGGGGTGAGATCGGTCAGTTGCGCCCGGCCATTGACGCCTTGCGTGGCGCTCCATTGACCCTGAACGCACAGCCGGGTCGGGGCGCTGGCTAAACAGGCATTGTCTAACCGGGCTTGTTGCGCCGAAGCCTGCAACGCCGCCGGTTGCGCCAGCGCCCAGTTTCCCGCCAACGTGTCGCGGGCGCTCAACTGGGTAATGCGGCCCTGCCAACTCAGTTCCGGCAGGCGCAACTGACCGGCCAGCGCCAGGGCGAACTTTCCCAATTCGCCGGTGAGTTCCGCCTTGAGATCGTGGGCGGCGGGCGTGCCAGCGCCGTCCAGATTGACGCTCTTCCAGCGTTGTCCGCCGAGCGTTAGCCCCTGTCCGGTCATTTTCAGTTGCGAGCGGGCGGTTCCGCTGACATCGACCCGCGCTTCGCCGGTTAATTGCTGAATTTGCGTCTCACCCTGGCGCAGATTACGCACAGTGAAATTAGCGGCGACTTGCGGACGGTCGCGGGAGCCGCTCAAAGTACCGCTGCTGTTGATCGCGCCGCTGACGCCGGGAACCAGGGTTTGCAGTTGCGGCGCATCCAGGGTCCAGCGCAAATCCCAGCGTTGCGCCAGCGCCCCGCTGGCTTCCACCCGGTTCGCGCCAGCATTCAGGCGCAGGGTTCTGATGGTCAAATCCTGATTTTGCACCGCGATGTCGGCATTGCCGCGCAAGGCCTGGCCGCTCAACGTGCCGGTCAGCTCTTCCAGCAATACATTGGCGCGCAACTGCTGGTTTTCCAAACGGCCCTCGCTTTTCAAGCGCAGGTTCAATTTGCCGGGGATTTCTTTCCAGTGTGCGCCGGGATTCAGTTCTTCGCCGCTTAACGTGGCCTGCCAGCTCACCGCCGGCAGCCAGGCGACATCGGCCTTGCCTTGCAATACGCCTTCCAGAGTCTGGCCTTTAAACTCAACACCGCGCACCGCTTGATCCGAACCTTGACCGCTCAACGTCCAGCGCCCTTTGGGAATCTCCGGCCCCTGCGCCTCTGCGGTGAGTTGGAAGCGGTAATCGGTCGGAACGCCCTCGGCGGTCAATTCGCCCTGGGCGCTTTCCACCTGGGGCGGGCCGGTCAACGGCCAAACCAGCGAGCGCCATTGCCCGGCGACCTTAAAGCGCAGTTCCTGGAATTGCACTTCGCCCTGGGCGTCCAGCGCCAGCGGGCGTTGCGGCGTGGTCAATTTCAGCGAGTCAAGCTTGACGCCCTGTTGATCGCCGGCGGCAACGAAGCGCAGATTCGTCGCGCCGAGTTCCGGCAGGGTCGTGGTCAACTCGCCTTCGCCGCTGAAACGGGCCATCACTCCTTGCGCGTTGATCTGCGCATTCAGCGGGTGGCCGGCCAGTTCGGCGACAAAAGGTTTCAGATCAGCCGCCTGCAATTTGGCCTGGGCCGACCAGGCCGGTTCGGCGAACAGGTCGCGCACGTCGCCGGTGAGTTCCAGTTCCGCCGCGCCCTTGATTTGCTGGGTCAATTTCAACTGTTCGCGCAAAGCGCCGCGAATTTCGCCCTGACCGTGGAACTCGCCATGCTCCGGGGTTGGCAGCCGCCAGCTCAGTTGCAGTTGCAGCGGATAATTGCCGACCGGGTTGAGTTGACCGTTGAGCTGCGCATCGCCCAGCGGCGAACGCGCCTCAAAGGTTTCGATGCGCAGACCATCCGCGTCAGCGCGGGCGCGCAGACGCACCGTGTTGATGACGATGGGATCGGCGCCGGCGGGTTGAATGCGCAGATTTTCGCCCTGCACATCGCCAATCTGGATCGCCAGCGGCAGTTGAATGTCCGGCAGGGTGAACGGTTCATTGCTGGGAGGACTTTCCTCGCCGGGCGGTAATTGCAAGTCCAAACCTTCAACCTGCAAGCGGGTGATGTCGAGACTGCCGTCGAGCAGGGCGCGAGGTTGCCAATCGAATTCACCTTGAGCGAGCGCGATGCGCAACGGGCCGTCGGCGTAGCGGAATTGTTCGATGCGCAGCGGGCCGAGCAACTGGCCTTCCGCCCGCGCATAGCTCAACTGGCCGGGTAACAGCCGCTGCGCCAGCGCCAGCACGCCATTCAGACCGGTTTCGGTGGCGATAGCGACGCCCAGCACCGCCAGCGCCAACAGGATCAGGAACAGCGGCAGCGACAACAGCCAGAGCAGGAATCGGCCCCAGCGCAAGCGTTTCGGCTTGGCGGGCGGTGCTGGCGGCGGGGCGGACGCTTCAGCCAGCGCCTGCTCAGACGCCGCGCCTTGTTCCGGGGTTGTGTCCGTACCTGTCATAAATCCGGTCCAACGCTGAATGAGAAACGGAAGGTATCGCCGGGCGGACGATCCAGACCGGAGGCGAAATCAATCCGCACCGGCCCGACCGGCGAGCGCCAGCGCAGGCCCAGACCTGCGCCGGTTTTCAATTCCGGCGATGCGCCGTCAAAGGCATCGCCGCTGTCCACGAAGGCGGCGACGCTCCAATCGCCATAGACCCGCCGTTCGTATTCCAGACTGCCGACCAGCAGATTCTTGCCGCCGATGACCGCGCCTTCAGCGTCGGTGGGGCCGATGGTGTTAAAGGCGTAGCCGCGCACGCTGGTGTCGCCGCCGGCGAAGAAGCGCAACGAGGTCGGCAGGTCAGCGAAATCGTCGCTCATCAGGGTAGTTCCGAAATCGCCCCGGACGATGAAGCGGTTATCGTCATTCAGCGCGTACACCCCTTTGACGGTCACCGTGCCCTGCAAAAAGTTGATGTCCGACAGCAGGGCGGTGGTTGCGCCGCGCAGGCCAAAGCCGAACAGCAATCCGCGTCGGGTGTTCATCCGGTCATCGGCGTCAATCCAGGTCCAGTTCAGGCCGGGCATCAGCAGCAGCGAACGACCCTCCGGCTCGCTGCCCGTCTGGAACTGTTCGTACTGGAAATTCAGATTGTAATTTTTCAGCCATTTGCCGTCCTGCATCTGCCAGCCGCCGCCCAAGGTCCAGGTTTCATAGTCCTGCTGCTTGTAGTTCTGCTGAACATAGCCGGCATTGATCGTGTATTCGTCAGTGACCGGATTTTTTCCGGGAATCCGATATTTAATTCCGGCCAGCGACTTGATCTGCGAGAACTGGATTTCCGCGTCGTAGCGGTGGCCCATCCGATTCACCCAGCGCCGCTCGACTTTAAAGCGGCCACGCACGCCGGTGTCGGTGCCGTAACCCAGACCGGCGCTGTAGCGGTGTTTGCGGTTCGGCTCCAGTTCCACATCAACCGGCGCGGTGCGCGTCGCGCTGTCCGGCGGGGCGGTCACCCCCACCTGGCTGAAATAGGCGCTGTTATTCAGATCGCTCTGTAATTTCAGCAAATCCTCGGCGTCGTAGGGATCGCCGGGCTTGAAGCGCGGATAACGCTTGAGGAATTTCGGCGACAGGATGTTCTGCTGAAACGAGACATCGCCGAAGCGGTAGCGCACGCCGGTGTCGTAGTGCAGGTGAATGGCTGCCGCGTAGGCTTGCAGGTCGATGCGGATGACATGCTCGGTGAACTGAGCGTCGAAATAGCCGCGCTCGGTGGCCAGCGATTCCAGCCGGGTCTTAAGCTGTTCGTATTGCGGCTGATTGAGGGTCTGGCCGGGGGCCAGCGGCAAGTTCTCCAGCACTTTTTGAAAGGCCGGGTCCTGCCCGCCCTCGCCGAGAACGCGCACATCGACCTCGACCAGCGGCAGAGGTCGGCCCGGCTGCACGCGGTAACGCGCCTCCCAACCGTTTGCGGTCTGTTCCAGTGAAGATTCAATGGTCGGTTCGTAATAACCGAACGGCTCCAATGCCTGGCGGATTTCTTGCTCGGCGTTGGCGTGCAGCCAGCGCAGGCGGATTTCATCCGGCGGGTTCTGGCCGGCGAAGCGGTTGAGTTCCAGCAGGGCCAGGACGTTGTCGCGCAAGGGGTCGTCCAGTCCCTCGACGGTGACGGTCAGTGAGCCGTGCGGATTAGCGTTGCCGGGTGGCGGTTCTGCCGGAGCGGCTTCTTGGGCGAGCAGCGATCCACTGAACAGCAGCAAGCAGAGAAATAGCCCGGTCGGGAAGAGACGCCAGCGGGCGCAAAGGAGAGAGGGCGTTGGAATCACGAGATTATTCGGATCATGCGGATCGCACGAGGCGGTCGGAAAATCGGGAACCGGCGTCAGCCGCTTCGTTACGTTTATAATCATTTATCACAAATCGGCGGGGTCGGGAAACGGCAACGCTGCGAATTTTTCAGACAGGAACGCTACAGACCATGCGGAATTTCGATGATCTCACCCTTGACGCCTTTGTCGGCAACACGCCACTGGCGCGGTTGCAGCGGTTGCCGGGGCGCACCACGAACCGGATTTTCGGCAAGCTGGAGGGCAACAATCCAGCCGGTTCGGTCAAGGATCGGCCCGCCTTGAGCATGATCCGCCAGGCCGAAGCGCGGGGCCTGATTCAGCCCGGCGATATGTTGATCGAAGCGACCAGCGGCAACACCGGGATTGCCCTAGCGATGATCGCCGCGATCAAGGGTTACCGCATGGCGCTGATTATGCCGGAAAACCAGAGCGAGGAACGGCGGGCGGCGCTGCGGGCTTATGGAGCGGAGCTGATTTTGGTCAGCAAGGAGGAGGGCATGGAAGGGGCGCGGGATTTGGCGGCGCAGATGGAGCGGGAAGGCCGGGGCCGGGTACTCGACCAGTTCGCCAATCCCGACAATCCGCTGGCGCATTACCAAACCACCGGCCCGGAAATCTGGCGGGACACCCAGGGGCGAATCACCCATTTTGTCAGCGCCATGGGCACCACCGGCACGATCATGGGCGTGTCGCGTTACCTCAAGGAGCAAAATCCCGCCGTGCAAATCATCGGCGTCCAGCCGACGGAAGGTTCCTCGATTGCCGGCATCCGCCGCTGGCCGCTGGAGTATCTGCCGAAAATCTACGATCCGGCCCAGGTGGATCGGGTCATCGACATCAGCCAGACCGAGGCGGAAGCGATGACCCGGCGCCTGGCCCGCGAAGAAGGGATTTGCAGCGGTGTCTCTTCGGGCGGCGCAGTGGCGGCGGCGCTGCGCATTTCCGCAGAAGTGGAAAACGCCCTGATCGTGACCATCGTTTGCGACCGGGGCGACCGTTATCTGTCCACCGGACTTTTTACCGGATGAGCAAAAAATCCAGATTGCCTGCTGAACCGTTCAGCGTGCGCATTGACGATTTGACCCATGAAGGCCAGGGCGTAGCACGGCGCGACGGCAAAGCGGTATTCGTGGACGGCGCGTTGCCGGGTGAAGAAGTGCGCTGCGTCTACACCGCCCGGCGCAGCCGTCATGACCAGGCGCGCACCGTGGAAATTTTGCAGGCCGCCCCGGAACGGGTCGAACCGCGTTGCACCCATTTCGGCGTCTGCGGCGGCTGCGCCCTGCAACATTTGCAGGCGGAGGGTCAACTGGCAGTCAAACAACGCTGGCTGCTGAACAGCTTGACCCATATCGGCAAAGTCGAACCGGCCCAGGTACTGGAGCCGCTGACCGGGCCATTGTGGGGGTATCGGCGGCGGGCGCGGCTCGGCGTCAAATACGTCGCGCAAAAGGGCCGGGTATTGGTTGGCTTCCGCGAACGGCACAGTCCGTATATCGCTGACTTGCGCCGCTGCGAAGTGCTGGATACGCGGGTGGGCGGACTGCTGGAAGAACTGGCGGCGCTGATTGGCGGGCTGTCGATCCGCGACCGCTTGCCGCAAATTGAAGTCGCTGGCGGCGATACGCAGATCGGCCTGAATTTCCGGGTGTTATCGCCGCCAACCGAAGCGGATTTGGCGCAGTTGCGGGCGTTCGGCGAGCAGCACGGTTTTATCCTGTATCTGCAACCGGGCGGGCCGGACAGCGTGCGCTCGCTGGGGGAGGGCGGGGTATTGCGTTATCGCCTGGCGGAATTTGACCTGAATCTAGAATTTCAGCCCTGGCAGTTCATTCAGGTCAACGCGGCGATGAATCAGCAACTGGTGCAGCGCGCCAGCCAATGGCTGGATGCGCAACCGGACAGCCGGGTTCTCGACCTGTTTTGCGGGCTGGGCAATTTCACCCTGGCGCTGGCGCGGCGGGCCGGATGCGTGGTCGGGGTGGAAGGCGATGCCAGTCTGGTGGAATGGGCCAAGCGCAACGCCGCGCTGAATGGCATCGCCAATGTCCAGTTTCACGCCGCCGATCTGAGCGGCGATCTGACCGGTCAACCGTGGATGTCGGGCGGTTATGATCGGGTGTTGCTCGATCCGCCGCGCTCCGGGGCTTTGGAGATGATCGCCCCCATCGCCGCGCTGGGCGCACAGCGCGTGGTTTATGTCTCCTGTCATCCGGCGACCCTGGCCCGCGATGTTGGCGAACTGGTGCACCGCTTCGGCTACCGCCTGGAATACGCCGGGGTGCTGGACCTGTTCCCGCACACCGCCCATGTCGAATCCATGGCGATGCTGGCGCGGGCCGGCTGAACGCGCAGCGGTCTTGGCTGAAAGAGCGGCGCTGGAAGATCAGTCATGTGGGCGTTTAACCGCTGGTCCGTCAAATACAAACTGGTCGGGGTGATGGTGCTGACCAACGCCCTGACCCTGGTTGCGGTCGCGGCGGTGTTGGGCGTCCATGAAACCCACTCGCTGCGCGAGGCGACCCGCCAGCAACTCCGGGTGCTCGCCGACATCATCAGCGCCAATGTCGTTCCGGCGCTGCTGTTCAATGATCTGCGCGGGGCCAGTGAACATCTGGCTGCGCTGCGCGCCCGCGCCGACATCCGCTATGCGCGGATTGACGCCCCCGATGATCGGTTGTTGGTCGAATATCGCGCCCCCAACCTGAGCGACGCCGAATACCGGCTGATGCGTCAACAGGACGCTGATCTGGATCGCCAGTTCAGCCAGAACGATCCCGCCGCTCTGAAGATCGGCGCTCTGTTCAGCGGCGCAGAGCAACCGCTCTTGATGGTCAAATGGCCGATTGAGCGCCAGGGCCGCTTGTTCGGCTATGTGGAGATGTACGCCGATCTGCGTGGGTTAAGCGCCGACCTGCACCGCCATTATGGAACCATCGCCGGCTTGTGCCTGACCTCGCTGCTGTTGGCGGCGCTGCTGGCGGCTGGTTTTCAGCAAGTAATTTCCCGACCGATCCTGCGCTTGCGTCAGGTCATCGACCAGGTTTCCGCCACCCGCGATTACACCCGGCGAGCGCCCCGTGACAGCGATGACGAACTGGGGGCGCTGGTGGACGGCTTCAACGAAATGCTGGGGCAAATCCAGCAGCGCGACGCCGACTTGGCCGGTTACAACGCCCGACTGGCGGCGGAAGTGGCCGAGCGCACCGCGGCGTTGTCGGCGGCCAACGCCGAGTTGCAGACTCTGGTTGAGGAATTGCGCCAGGCCAAGGAACAGGCGGAAGCCGCCAGCCGGGCCAAATCACAATTTCTGGCCAATATGAGCCATGAAATCCGCACGCCGATGAATGGCGTGCTGGGCATGGCCGAACTGCTGCTGGACACCGCCCTGAACGCCCGGCAGCAGCGCTTTGCTGAATTGATCCAGCAGTCCGGGGTCAGCCTGCTGGAAGTGATCAACGATATTCTCGACTTGTCGAAAATCGAGGCTGGCAAGCTGGAGCTGCGCCCGGTGGATTTCAATGTGCGCCGGGTCATCGAGGAAGTGGCGATGCTGTTCGCCGACAGCGCCCAGCGCAAGGGTCTGGAACTGATTTGCGCCCTGCCGCCGCAATCGCTGGCCGCGCATGGCGATCCGGGGCGGTTGCGCCAGGTGCTGAACAATCTGGTCAGCAACGCCATTAAATTCACTCGATCCGGCGAAGTGGCGATTGAGGTGGCCGCGCCGCAGCCCACCCCCGACGGTTTTAACCTGAGCTTTGCAGTGCGCGACAGCGGGATTGGCATTGCCGAAGCCGATCAGGAACGGATTTTCAACGCCTTCGATCAAGCCGATGTTTCGATGAGTCGCCGTTATGGCGGAGCGGGCCTGGGGCTGGCGATTGCCCGGCAACTGGTGGCGTTGATGGGCGGCGCACTCACCGTGCAGAGCGCCCTCGGTCACGGTTCAACCTTCCGCTTCACCCTGCCGCTGCGCCGGGCCAGTGAACCGGTCACCTTGATCGGTTCGGTCGAACCGCTGCGCGACGTGCGCGTGCTGTTGGTTGATGACAACGCCACGCAACGCGAGATTTTGCAGCATCAACTGCAAGCCTGGGGTATGCGCTGCGAAAGCGCCGTGGATGGCGCTGAGGCGCTGGCGCGTTTGCTGGCCGCCCAGGCGATGGGCGATCCCTGTCAAATTGCCCTGCTGGACGGGGTGATGCCGGGCATGACCGGGCCGGAGCTGGCCCAGGCGATTTACGCCCATGCCGAATTGCGCGAAACCCGACTGGTGCTGTTGACGTCGGTGGTCTTTCCAGAGGAAATGCAGGATAAAATGCGTCAAGCCGGCGTGGTTTGCCAATTGCACAAGCCGGTGCGCCAGTCGTTGTTGTGGAGCTGTCTGCGCCAGTTGTTGCAAGCGCCGACCGCGCCGCCGCCGGTCAAGCAGCGCCCGGTGCTTCAGCAGCGCGGGGCGCGGGTGTTGGTGGCGGAGGATAACCCCGTCAATCAGGAATTAGCCAAAGCGATGCTGACCCAACTGGGCTGTGCGGTTGCCGTGGTCGATGATGGGCGTCAAGCGGTTGACTGGCTGGCCGAGCATCCCTGCGATTTGGTATTCATGGACTGCCAGATGCCGATCCTGGATGGATTCCAGGCGACCGCGATGATCCGCGAACGGGAAGCGGCAGGCGCGGCGCGGACCCCGGTGATCGCGTTGACCGCCCATGCCGTCAGCGGGGATCGGGAACGCTGTCTGGCGGCGGGCATGGACGATTATCTGACCAAGCCCTTTGCTCAAGAGCGTCTGGTGAACATCTTGAATCGCTGGCTGCCGACGCCGATCCCCCCGCTTTCCCCCGTTGCCTTGCCCAAGGAAACCGCGCCTGTGGCGGAACAACCGATTGCAGAATTTGAAGTGATTGATCAGCGGGTGCTGGAGAAGATTCGCACCCTGGAGCGCAACGGTGCGCCGAATCTGCTGGCGCGCCTGATCGGGCTGTATCTGCGCGATGCGCCGCAACTGATCGAGCAGATGAAACAGGCGGTCGCCGATCAGGAATATCAGACCCTGCTGACCGCCGCCCACACCTTGAAATCGAGCAGCGCCAATCTCGGAGCCTGGGCCTTGCACGGCCAGTGCAAGGAACTGGAGGCGCAGTCCCGGCAGCCGCCTATTTCCGATGCGTTGCAACAAGTCGCCGCCATTGAAGAGACGTTCATGGCGGCGCAGACGGTCCTGCGGCGCGAGCTGCCGGAGCATCGGCCATGAATCCCTGTGCAGTGCAACGCTCGCGCATTTTGATTGTTGACGACACCCCGGCCAACGTCGAAATTCTGCTCGGTCTGCTGGAAGACGACTATGACACTCGGTTTGCGCTTTCGGGCCGTCAGGCGCTGGCGCTGCTGCGCCGGATCGAACCCCCGGATTTAATCCTGCTCGATGTGATGATGCCGGAGATGGACGGTTACGCGGTCTGCGCCGCGCTGAAGGGCGATCCGCGCACTGCGGCGATTCCGGTGCTGTTCATCACGGCGAAAACCGACGCCGACAGCGAAACCCAGGCGCTGGCGGCGGGCGCAGTGGATTTCATTCACAAGCCGATTAACAAGGATGTATTGCGGGCCAGAGTGCGCCTGCATCTGCAACTGGCGCAACGCACCGCCGCCTTGCAGCGCAGCCTGGCCGAGATCGAACAGGCGCAACAACAGCTTCAGGTGTTATCTACCGCGATTGACCAGAGTCCGACTTCGATCATCATTACCGGGCTGGACGCGACCATTCAATACGTTAATCCCTGTTTCACCGAAGAAACCGGCTATGCGTTGCAGGAAGTGATGGGACAAAATCCGCGCTTTCTGCAATCCGGGTTGACGGATCGCGCAACCTTTGCCGAGATGTGGCGCTGCCTGAGTCGCGGCGAGCCTTGGATTGGCGAGATGATCAATCGCCGCAAGTCGGGGGAAGTCTACTGGGAAGAAGCCCATATCGCCCCGGTCAAGGACGCCGGCGGTCAGATTACCCATTATGTAGTGGTGAAAATGGACATCACCGAGCGCAAGCGCGCCTACGAGCGGATCGCCTATATGGCGCATCACGACGCGCTGACCGAACTGCCCAACCGCGCCCTGTTTTTCGAGCGCGTCGCCCATGGTCTGGCGCTGGCCCGGCGGCGTCAAACCCGCTTGGCCCTGCTGTTCATCGACCTGGATCGCTTCAAGGCGATCAATGACCGCTACGGCCACGCCGTCGGCGACACGGTTTTGCAGGAGGCGGCGCGGCGGCTGGGCGCGTGCGTGCGCGAGTCGGATACTCTGGGGCGGCTCGGCGGCGATGAGTTTGTGGCGCTGTTGCTCGATGTCGGCGCGACCGACAACGCCCTCAGCGTGGCCGACAAGATCAACCAGACCCTGCGTCAACCGTTTATCGTCGATGAGAAAGCCTTGAGCTTGTCATCGAGCATCGGCGTCGCCCTTTACCCCGACCACGGCGAGGACCCGATTGAACTGGCCAAATGCGCCGACTGCGCGATGTACTGCGCCAAGCAAAGCGGCCGCGATAACGTCAAGCTGTTTCAGGCCGGTATGTTGGAGATGTCGGAAATCAGCGACCCGGAGCAGTGGTCGTCGCGTCCTGATGCGGGCGCGGCGGAAAACAGCGCCGCTTTACAACGCAATCCTCACCACGCGATGCAAAAAAATGCTCAAAAAGAATAATAGGTTCAACCGCCTGTTGCTGTTGGTTTGGCTGGGTCTGCTCTGGATATTCCCGCCCGGCGCGTCGGCCCAGTCCGAAACCGGCAACCAGGACAAGATCGCCCTGGTGATGAAGGCGCTGTCCAATCCGTTCTTTTTCAAAATGGAAGACGGCGCCAAGAGCTACGCCCAGGAAAACGGCATCCGCCTCGAAGTCTTCGGCACTGAGCTGGAAACCGACATCGACCATCAGATCGACATTCTCAATCATCTGATCTCGCGCCGCTACGGCGCTATCGTCATCGCCCCGGCGGATTCGCGCAAGCTGACGCCGATTTTGCAGCGGGCGCTCGATCAGGGCATCGTGGTCATCAACATCGACAATCCGCTGGAGCCGGACGCCCAGACGAAAAACCGTGCGGTCATTCCCTTTGTGGGCGCGGACAACGCCAAGGGCGCGGCCCTGATCGGCGATTATTTGCGCCGTAAACTGGGCGGCAAAGGCCGGATCATGCTCATCGAAGGCATTGCCGGCGCCCGCAATGGCGCGTTGCGCAAACAGGGTTTTTTGCAAGCGGTGACCCTGGATGGCGGGATCGAGGTGGTGGCGTCGGCCAGCGCCAACTGGCAGACCGAAGACGCTTTCGCCAGCGCCTCCAGCCTGTTGGATCAGCATGGCCCGGTGGACGCAATCTTTTGCGCCAATGATCAGATGGCCCTGGGCGTTTTACAGGCGCTGGACGCCCGGCATTTGGCTGGCAAAGTGCGGGTGACCGGCTATGACAACATCGACGCGATGCGCAACGAATTGCGCAATGGCCGGATTCACGCCACCGTCGAACAGCATCCTGAATTGATGGGCCGTTATGGCGTGGCGCTGGCCTTTCAGGCGATGCAGGGCCAGAAAATCCCGGCGCGTCAGGAAACCCCGCTGGACCTGATCGTCGCCGACAGCTTCGGCCAGCGCATCGCTTTGTCCTTGTCTGATCTGGGCAATCCGTTTTTTGCCGCAATGTTCCGGGGCGCTCAGGCGCAAGCGGATTTGCACGGCGTCGAACTGTCCTACGCCGACGCCGCCAACGACGACGCCCGTCAACTGGTGGCGATCCAGCAGTTTGTCGATCAAGCGGCCCAGGTGTTGATCATCAATCCGACCAACGCCCAGGCGGTGGTTCCCGGCATCGAAATCGCCAATCGCGCCCGGATTCCGGTTATCACCGTAGACCGCAAGAGCGACGGCGGCCAGGTGGTTTCGC
>JBDHRB010000012.1:0-13984 GCA_039807355.1 Candidatus Competibacteraceae bacterium | reverse complement strand
CCTGGGCAGCGAAACGGTGATTGACCGCAAAGGCGAGGAGGTTAAACAGCCGTCGATGAACGCGGTGTTCATGATGGCCGACTCCGGCGCCCGCGGTTCGGCAGCGCAGATTCGCCAGCTGGCCGGGATGCGCGGCCTGATGGCCAAGCCCTCCGGCGAGATTATTGAAACCCCGATCAAGGCCAATTTCCGCGAGGGCCTGAGCGTGCTGGAGTATTTCATCTCCACCCACGGCGCCCGAAAAGGTCTGGCCGACACCGCGTTGAAAACCGCCAATTCCGGTTATTTGACCCGGCGTTTGGTGGATGTCGCCCAGGACATGGTGGTGACTGAACCGGATTGCGGCACCGATGAAGGGGTGTGGATGACCCCGGTGATCGAGGAGGGCGACGTTAAGGAACCGTTGCGCGACCGGGTGCTGGGCCGCACCGTCGCCCGTGATGTGCCGCATCCGGGCAGCGACGAGGTGGCTATTTCAGCCGGCACGCTGCTCGATGAACACTGGGTGATGAAACTGGAAGAGTGGGGCGTAGACCGGATCATGGTGCGCTCGGCGATCACCTGCCACACCCGTTACGGGGTCTGCGCGGCCTGTTATGGCCGCGACCTGGCGCGGGGGCATCGGGTCAACATCGGCGAATCGGTCGGCGTCATCGCTGCGCAGTCCATCGGCGAACCCGGCACCCAGTTGACCATGCGCACCTTCCATATCGGCGGCGCGGCGTCGCGCACCACGGTGGTGGATAACGTCAAGGTCAAGGCCAAGGGCGTTCTGCGCCTGCACAAGATGAAGGTCGTGCGGCGCCGCGATGATCATCTGATCGCGGTTTCCCGTTCCGGGGAAATCACCCTGGTGGACGAGCATGGCCGCGAGCGGGAGCGCTACAAAGTGCCTTATGGCGCTGAATTGTCGGTGGAAGACGGCAGCCCGGTTGAAGCCGGCCAGGTGATCGCCCGCTGGGACCCCTACACCCATCCGATTATCACTGAAGTCGCCGGTTTCGTCCGCTTCGCCGAGTTTGAAGAAGGCGTCACCGTGCAGCGCCATGCCGACGAAATGACCGGGCTGACCAGTCTGGTGGTGATGGACCCCAAACAGCGCGGCGCGTTGGGCAAAGACAAGCGACCCATGGTGCGGCTGCTCGATCAGTACGGCAACGATCTGTTTATTCCGGGGGCCAGCACTCTGGCGCAATACCCCTTGCCGTCCGGGGCTATCGTCAATCTGGCGGATGGCGCAGAAGTGGCGGTCGGCGACGTGATTGCCCGCATCCCGCAGGCGTCCTCGAAGACCCGCGACATCACCGGCGGTTTGCCGCGTGTCGCTGACCTGTTCGAGGCGCGTAAGCCCAAGGAGCCGGCGATTCTGGCGGAAAAATCCGGGATCATCGAATTTGGCAAGGAAACCAAAGGTAAGCAGCGCCTGGTGATCCGCGACAAGGGCGGCGATATTCTTTACGAAGAGCTGATTCCCAAATGGCGGCATGTCAACGTGTTCGACGGCGAGCATGTCGAACAGGGCGAAATGATCGCCGATGGCGAACCGAACCCGCACGACATTTTGCGCCTGCTGGGCGTTCAGGAACTGGCGGCCTACCTGACCAAGGAAATTCAGGATGTGTACCGGGTGCAGGGGGTGAAGATCAACGACAAGCACATCGAAGTGATCGTTCGCCAGATGCTGCGCAAGGTTGAGATCATCAGCTCCGGCGAAACCCCGTTTATCAAGGGCGAGCAGGTCGAGCGCACCCGGGTGCTGGAAGAAAACGACCGGGCGGTTACGGAAGGACGCATCCCGGCGGTGTGGCAGCCGATTTTGCTGGGCATCACCAAAGCTTCGCTGGAAACGGAATCGTTCATTTCCGCCGCCTCATTCCAGGAAACCACCCGGGTGCTGACCGAAGCGGCGGTGCGCGGTCTGCGCGACGATCTGCGCGGATTGAAGGAGAACGTCATCGTCGGGCGGCTGATTCCCGCTGGCACCGGCTTGGCCTATCACCTGCAACGCCGTGAAAACTGGGTGCCCAGTCGCCCGACCTTCAATGCCAGCCATGTGTTTGAGAGCAGCGAGGTCGAAGCAAAAGTGCTTGCTGAAGACAAGGAAGAAGACAGCGAGGCCGATCCCGGCGAGGCAGTGGAGTAACCCGCCTTGCTCCTCTCCCGGATCGTTTCGGGGAGGAGCAGACGCGATGGGCGCTCCCCCGGTCCATCCAAGGATGTGGAAAAGGCCGGGAGCGCCGCGTCTTGGGGCGCGGCATCGACAAATCAACGGTAGGCCGGAGTCATGGCCGTCTTGCTGGAAACTCACGGTTTGGTCAAACGCTTTCGCGGCGTCACCGCGGTGGATGGCGTAGATTTAGCCATTTGCGCCGGGCGCTGTTTCGGTTTGCTTGGGCCAAATGGGGCGGGCAAAACCACCACGGTAGAACTGCTGGAAGGGATTCAACAACCGACCCACGGCTGGATTCGCTACCGGGGCGAGGCGCTGGGCGCACGGTTTCGCCAGGACATCGGCATCATGTTCCAGTCCACCGCGCTTCAGGATCACATCACCGGGCGCGAGAACTTGCAGATGTTCAGCCAGTTTTATCCCCGCACCCTGCCGCTGGCTGAATTGGTCGAGACGTGTGCGCTCGGCGACTTTCTCGACCGCGATGCGCGCAAGCTGTCCGGCGGTCAGCGCCAACGTCTGTTATTGGCCATTGCGCTGGTCAACGATCCTGAGTTGCTGTTTCTCGATGAACCCACCACCGGCTTGGACCCGCAGGCCCGGCGCAATTTCTGGGCGCTGATTCAACGCATCAAGGCCAGTGGCAAGACCGTGCTGCTGACCACGCACTACATGGAAGAGGCGTATTTGCTTTGCGATGAGATCGCCATCATGGATCATGGCCGGATCATCGCCCAAGGTTCGCCCCGGCAACTGCTGGCGGCGCATTTCGACGATGTGGTGCTGCAATTGCCGCTGGCGGATTTCCCCGACCCGACGCCGTTGGCCGCGCACACGGTGATCCAGGGCCAGGATGTGGTGGAAATTTTCACCCGGGATGTCAACGCGGCGATTCAGGAATTGCTGGCGCGGAAGATTTCCCTGGCGCGTTTGCAAATCCGCCCGCGCACCCTGGAGGATTTATTCCTGGAGCTGACCGGACGGGAGTTGCGTTCGTGAACTGGCGGCGCTTCTGGGCGGTGTTGATTTGCCGCAATCGGGAATTTCTGCGCGACCGCTCCGCATTGACCTGGAATTTATTTTTCCCGATTTCGTTAATCGCCGGATTCGCCTTCGCCTTTTCCGGACCGGGTCTGGACCTCTACAAGGTCGGCGTGCTGGGCGACGCCAGCGCCTGGACGAACAGCGGATTTTTCACCACCCGGTATATCCAGTTCATCCCGGTTAGCAATCCGGCGCAGGCGTTGACCAAAGTCGAGCGTCATCAACTGGATATGCTGATTGATCCGGCGGGGCGGCGCTACTGGATCAATGACCAGGCCCCCAAAGGTTATCTGTTGGAAAAAGTGCTGCGCGGAGTGGATGCGGCGACCCCGTTTAGCAAGCAAACGGTCAGCGGTCGGGCAATTCGTTATGTCGATTGGGTGATGCCGGGAGTGCTGGCGATGAACATGATGTTCGGCTGCCTGTTTGGCGTCGGCTATGTGATCGTGCGCTACCGCAAAAACGGGATGCTCAAGCGCCTGAAGGCGACGCCGCTAACCCCGCTGGAGTTTTTGACCGCCCAGGTCGTGTCGCGGTTATGGCTGATGCTGGCGACCACGGTGCTGGTGTTCGTCGGCGCCGATCAGGTCATCGGCTTCCCCATGCACGGTTCCTATCTGGATTTATTCCTGGTGTGCCTGATTGGGGCGATCAGCCTGATCAGTCTGGGGTTGATCGTCGCGGCGCGGGCGACCAGCGAGGAACTAGCGGCGGGTTTGTTGAACCTGCTCAGTTGGCCGATGACCTTTTTGTCCGGGGTGTGGTTTTCTCTGGAAGGGGTGCATCCATTCCTACAACGGTGTGCGCAACTGGCCCCGCTCACCCATATCATCGACGCGGCGCGGGCGATCATCCTCGACGGCGCAACCCTGAGCGATGTTTCCGGGCATCTGCTGGCGCTGACCGTGATGAGTCTGGGATTTATGGCGGTCGGAGCCTGGTTGTTCCGCTGGGAATAGACCCAGACCGCAAGGGGTGCGCGACGCCGCCAATGGTCATGATTGGCGGCGGGTCGGCTTAATACTGATTGAGCCGGGCGATGCGTTCCTGATAGCGGGCGCGCAAACAACGTACTTCCGCGCCGCAACTGTTGCGGGCCTTCAGCCAGGAGCGTTGATCCTGACGCACCCGTTCCGCTTGCCGGAAAGGCAACTCATTGAGCAGCGAGCGGTACAACACCGCCAAATCTTCATCGAGCCGATTCAGTTCCGGGTTGGCGCACACGGCGATTTCAGCGGCGGTGTCGGCGCGGGTGCAATCAAAACTGGCGGCCTGCGCTGACAGAGGTAACAGACCGGCGCAGAGCAGGGATAAAGACAACCATCTGAACACGTTGGATTCTCCTCGATTGGGCGCATGTTCCGGGCCGGGCAAGGCGCGGGATTGTGTAGCATGGAAGTGAAGGATTAGCTTACCTTGACATCCTCCCCGCCCTGAAGTGCGGGGATTCCTGACTCACTTTAGAGCCAGCGTATGATGCCCCATACGGAGAATGTTCAGCGCAGCGTTTACATCGCGGTCATGGACCGCGCCGCATTCGTTGCACACCCATTCTCTGACCCCAAGACCTTCTCGACCTTTTGGGCCGCCGATTGCGCCGCAACCGGAACAGGTTTGGGTTGAGAGTCGCTCAGAGACTTCTCGGTACACCACTTTCCGCGCAATCGCTTTATATTCAAGAAAGTTGAGGAACATGGAGCAACCCGCGTCATTGACGGATTTTGCCAAATTCGTTTTGGCTAAACCTGAACTACAGATATCTCCGACAACAATGAACTCACACTCTTTCGTGAGCCGGTCGGATTCCTTGTGCAAAAAGTCCTTACGCCGATTCGCGATCTTGGCTTGCAGATTCCGCGCTTGCCGGGAACGCCTCTTGCGCTGATGCTCCGCAATTCGCCGTTGCTGGTTCCGATACCCACGCGGCGCTTCAATTTTTCTACCGTCAGAACACGTCGCCAAGGTTTTTAAACCAAGGTCGATCCCAATATGCTTGGTTCCCGTGGTGGCTTCCGATTCCGGTACTTCAACCACAAAATTGACGTACCAGCGTTTCCGGGAGTCCTGACTAGAACTGCCGCATTTCACCGGGCCGGGGAGTTCTCGACTCTTCCAGAATCGGAAGGTATGACCGGCATAGCGCACGGTATCCTCAACGACTTTAATGCCCGACGCTTTAAAGGGAATCCAACCCGGCGAGCGTTTACCGCGCCAGCGCAATTTGCGTTTCTTAAACTGCTTGCGGCGGGTTTCGTACTGTTCGCAGACCGCTTGAACCGTTTGCGAATGCAGTCCTAATTCTTTGCTGCATCCGGCAGTGAGTTTGTTTAAATCAAAACCGGTCGGCCACTGCTGATTCCAGCGCAACGCATGTTCTTGAGACTCATTGCAGAAATTCCAGACGAAATTACAGGCGCACGCCCATTTATTGAGTTGCGGCGCGGCGCTGGAATCCTTGATCCGGTAGCGGTAAGTGCGTATCATTTGACCATTATAGGTATTGGTCTAATGATATGCAAGATGAACTTAAGCAGGGTATGCGCGTTGTTTTCAGACTTTATGTGCATTTGGTCTTTGTTCCAAAATACCGTCGAAAAATTTTTGATGTGGACGCACTTGATCGACTCAAAACCGCTTTTTCTACAGTCTGTGGCGCTTTTGAAGCCACACTGGATGAATTTAATGGCGAACGGGATCATGTTCATTTGCGGGTTCAATACCCGCCCAAAGCCTCTATATCGGCCTTGGTCAACTCGTTAAAGGAGTTTCTGCACGGCGATTACGCCAAGACCGCCCCGATATGGCCCGTCGCTACTGGCGTGGCGGCTTGTGGTCAGCCAGTTACTTTGCGGCTTCGTGCGGCGGTGCGCCTATCGAAGTATTGCGCCAATATATTGAGCAACAACGCGCCCCTGAGTGACCGCGCTTTGCGCGGTGCGCTCTACATCCCCGCCCTGAAGGACGGGGTCTTTCGCGCAAAATCCTGATAAGCTGGCCGCCGCTGGCGGCTATCCGTCCCATTTTCACAGGGGAGGCGATGTTCATATTCTGGTTGCACCGTAATCTCCAGATGCCGCGCCCTGAACAGGCTCTGCCGGGCCGGGCGACCGCCATGCCGGTTCCGGCGCGGCACTACGTCAATGATCATCCTCTGCAACCGCCATTTCCCGCCGCTCTGGAATCCGCACTGTTCGGGCTGGGCTGTTTTTGGGGGGCGGAGCGGAAATTCTGGAGCCAACCCGGCGTTTATAGCACTGCGGTGGGCTATGCCGGCGGTTTCACGCCGAACCCGACCTATGAAGAAGTATGCAGCGGCCAAACCGGCCACGCGGAAGTGGTGCGGGTGATTTTTGATCCGGCGCTGATCGGCTACGAACAACTGCTGCGGCTCTTTTGGGAAGCCCATGATCCAACCCAGGGTATGCGCCAGGGCAACGATGTCGGCACGCAATACCGCTCGGTGATTTATGTGGAGAACCCCGCCCAGCGCACCGCTGCGTTGCGCAGCCGCGATGCCTATCAACAGGCGTTGACCGCCGCCGGTTTGGGAATCATCACCACAGAAATCCTTGACGCCCCGGTCTTCTACTACGCCGAGGATTATCACCAGCAATACCTGGCGAAAAATCCGGGCGGCTATTGCGGTCTGGGCGGCGCAGGTGTTGGTTTTCCTTCAGCGTATGTCGCGCAATGACGATCTAAACGCCCGGATGCGCGGCCTGCTGATCGGCGCGGCGGTCGGCGATGCGCTGGGTCTGCCCGCCGAAGGCTTGTCCCGCCGCCGAATACAACGGCGTTATCCGGGAGCGTGGCGGCATCGGTTGATTTTCCGGCGCGGCCTGATCAGCGATGACACCGAGCATACGATTTTTGTCGCGCAAAGCCTGCTGCGTCATCCCGATGCGCCGGAACGCTTCGCCAGCAGTTTGGCCTGGCGGCTACGCGGTTGGTTGTTGGCGCTACCCGCCGGGATTGGTTTTGCCACCTTGCGGGCGATAGGCAAGCTCTGGCTGGGGTTTCCACCGAACCGTAGCGGCGTCTATTCCGCTGGTAATGGTCCGGCAATGCGCGTCGCGGTCATCGGCGCATTCTTCGCCGACGATCCGCAACGGCGCACCGCCTATCTCGCAGCCTCGACCCGGTTGACTCACACCGATCCCAAAGCCCTGATCGGGGCCACCGCGATGGTCGAACTGGCCGCTTGGATTATTCGTGATGGATTGACGCAACGCCCGCCGCTGGACGCTTTTCTGATGCGGCTGCGCGTCTGCGGTGCGGATGATCGGGACTGGCAAGGGTTAATCGACGCTATCGCCCAGGCCGCCCAGGACGACGCCACGGTTGGGGAACTGGCGGAACGGCTGGGACTGGGGAATGGAATCACCGGCTACATCTATCACACAGCGCCGATGGCCGCTTATGCCTGGTTTCGTCATGCCGACGACTATCCGCAGGCGCTGACCGCCGTGCTGAATTGCGGCGGCGACACCGACACGGTGGGCGCAATCACCGGTGCATTGGCGGGCGCGACGGTTGGCGAGGAAGGGATTCCGCTGGCCTGGCGAACCGGGATGATCGACTGGCCGCGTTCCTTGGCGATGCTGCGCACGCTGGCCGAGCGGCTGGTCGCGGTTCAAACCACCGGTCAACCTGCTGCCGCCGTGCGCTATTTCTGGCCGGCGATTCCGCTGCGCAACCTGCTGTTTCTGCTGATCATCCTGGCGCACGGCCTGCGGCGGCTGCTGCCGCCGTAATGGCTGTTTTCGCTATCCAAGCAACACCTTACCGGAGATCGACGGGGCGAACCCGCATGAATCGTGCTGTCCTTTATTCAGGCAACGCTGGACGAGGAGCCGATTCCAGTGGCGCCGGGGGGTCTCTATCTATTCCGCGACAAGGATGCCGAACAGCGGTTTTTGATCGAGCGCTACCGCAGTCGCCGCAGTGCGCTCCAGCGTCCTTCTGTGCGGGAACGGACGCCGCCGCCGGATCGGGCAGGGGAAAAATATGCGGCTTATCAACAAGCCTTGGAGCAGCTTTGGGCGCAATGCCTGGCTTTGGGCCGCCGCCCCGACCCATCTGAAATCGACGATGCGCCGTTGCTCATCGCCGGGTTTGGCTCGCTGAACAAGGCGCTGCGCTTTATTGAAGCCAAGCGCTCTCCTGACGATCTGGAGCAGAGCCGGATTGCCCGCAGCGCGGATTCACAATGCCTTGCTCGATCTGGCCCGGAATATTCTCGATCCGGTCATCGACTACTTCGGCATGATTCGTCTGACCTACGGCTTTTGTTCGCCCGCGCTGGCCCGACGCATTCCCGGACGCATCGACCCAAAGCGCGATCAACACGCCGCACATGAGTTGAATCGCCAAGGCCATCCGGTTTGTCAGCGACGCGGCGCGGCGCGGCGGTGGATTTTTTCATTGACGACGAGAATATGCGCGAGGTTGCCCAGTGGATCGTCGCCAACACGCCGTTTGACCGCTTGTATTTCTATGGTGAAGATTTGCCGATCCATGTCAGCTTCGGGCCGAATCATCACCGGCAAATCGTCTGCATGGTGACAACGCCCTCAGGCCGGCTTGCGCCGCGAGTGACTTCCAGCGAGGAGTTTCTGAGGTTGACCGGCGAGGGAGCATAACCCTTCGCTGGCTTGCCTGTGACCACGTTCCCGGAGCAATGCCCCGTTCACCCTGGAGCAAATCACTGGCGATTTTTAGCCGGACTGACCGGTCGATTGATAGACAGGGAATCGGGTAAGGCGGACAGGGTGGCGTCGGGGGGGCATGACCGAAAACGTACTGTATGGACGGTCAATTTCAGACAAATGATTGATTTGGCGGAGAGGAAGGGATTCGAACCCTTGTGGGGCGTTTAAGCCCCCATCCGATTTCGAGTCGGCGCCGTTATGACCGCTTCGGTACCTCTCCAGGAGGAATTGCTTGGAGCAAAAAGGAAAGAGCTTTATATTTTACCTTAATTGAAACGTTTTGCCAGTCCTCAAGCCCTTGTCCGGTTGGGGACGGAAACCTTGCGACTGACCAAGGCTATGAAACAGGCGCACTATATTGATTCCTCCCCCTATATTGATTCCCCTGCCGAACCGCCGCCAACTCCGGACGCCGTTCAAGATTCGGCGTCGCTCCGTTCCGCTTTTCTCAACTGGCTGGCTTACTTTACCGTTTATCTGGGCGTGGTCGCGGTCGTTTGCGCCATTGGTTTCTATTTCCTGTGGCAACTGCCGATTCCCCAGGAATGGTCGCAACTGCTGAAAGGCTCCGGCCATGCTTCAGCGGCTAAACCGCTGAGTGGCGCTGCCCCGGCCAATACAGTGGTGAAAGCCCCGGCAAACCCGGTGCAGTCGTTGGCCAATCCGCCCGCCACCCAAGCTGCGAATACCCCGGAAACCGTTGTCGCCGCCGCTGCGCCAAATGGCGTTGCGGAAACCGACAGCGATCCCAATGCTCCGCCGCTGGTGGTGGAAACGCCCGCCCCGGACAGCGCCTCGGCGGCTAAAGCGCCGGAAACCTCCCCGGAGACGCCCGCGCTCGCGGAAACGCCGCCGACCCCGCCGACCCCGCAGGCGGAAATCGAACAGGCCCTGGCGGAAGCCCAGCAACAAATGAGCAGTCGTCGGCTCACCGCGCCGGCCAACGGCAACGCGCTGCGCAGTTATCAGCGAGTTTTGGAGCTGGACCCGAATAACGCCGCCGCCCGCGCCGGCATTGAGCAGATTGCTGCCTATTATCGGGAAATCGCCGAGAAAAGTTTGCGCCAGGGACGCCCGGACGAAAGTCTGGCTTATGTGGGCCGAGGGTTGCGGGCGACCCCGCAGAATCAGGACTTGCTGGAGTTGCGCCGCCAGGCCCGATTGCTGCAACAGCAACGGGAACAACAGGCGCAGCAGGAGGAAATGCGTCGTCGTCAGGCGGAACAGGCGCGGGCCGAACGGCAATATCAGGAGCAGGTTCAGGAGCAACAGCTTCGGGAGCAGCTTCAGGAACAACTCCGTCGGGAGCAGCCCCCGCCATCGGCGCAACCCTGGTGGCAACAGCCGCCGACCTACAATCACGGCAGCGGTTTTAACCAGCGTTGACCGGGGTCAGCGTCGAGGCGCGTCTGGCGCGGAAAAACTCGCGCAATAGGGTTGCGCATTCTTCTGCGAGGATGCCGCCGCTGACTTCGGCGCGGTGATTGAGCGCCGGCGAGCGCAATAAATCGAACACCGCGCCGGCGGCCCCAGCGCGAGGATCAGTAGCGCCAAACACCACCCGCGCCACCCGTGCGTGCACCATTGCGCCGGCGCACATCGGGCACGGCTCCAGCGTCACATACAGGGTGCTGCCCACCAGGCGATAATTACCGATCCGCGCCGCCGCCGCCCGCAGCGCGACGATTTCCGCATGAGCGGTCGGGTCGCTGGTGCCTATCGGCTGATTCCAACCCTCGCCGAGAACTTCACCGCCTTGCACCAGCAGCGCCCCGACCGGCACTTCGCCGGCTTGCGCCGCCCGTTGCGCCAAGGCCAGCGCCCGGCGCATCCAATACTGATCCTGGGCGTGGTCACGCTCCGCCACTCAATCACCCCCGCCCGATTGTCGTTTTCAATAAAAACACGTTTAAAACCAATTTATTGTGAAATATAGCGCTGATAATGCCATGAAAAATGCCATGTTCACGGGTTGGGGCTGTTCTATGCCTTCACCAGCTTTGCGGCACGAGGATCGTAAATGTAGCCGGTCATGCTGCCGTCCTTGATGCGAGTCACGGCCTCGTCAATGATAAACAACGGAACGAGGAACCACTCCTTAGGCTGTACAGGGTGGCCGAAGCGGTCATTGAGGGTGATGTTCAACCGTGCGGGCGCGAACAGCCGGTGAAACAGGTTCTCCATCCGGGTGCGATTGATTCCGGCGAGTTTGTAGGTCGCCACCACTTCGACCTTCGCCAGCAGGTAGGTGGAATCGTGTTCGGCGTTGGCGATGCGCGTTTCCACCCTGCCGCCCGTCACCCCGATCTTATGAATGATGTCGCGGTGCTGCGCGACATAGGGATGATCGGACAGGGAGCGCAGGACGTAGATGGTGCCGCTTTCGACATCATCGGCCTCAAGCTCGCCGCCGAAGGAGAGTTGCCCGCTTTCGGGCGAGGCCAGCCGCCGCGCCGCGGGGTCGTTGTAGAACGCACGCTGGAGCGAGCGCAGCAGCAGATTGCTCTCGGTGCCGTTGGAGAAGATGAGGCGCAGGCGACGGTCCACCTCCCCAGCCGTGGTTTTCAGCGGCTCGCCGACCTCGGCGACGTAGAGCGTAAGGCCATCGAGAACGAAAAAATCTCCGGTCTCAATCGCACGGCGACCCGCGGCAATGGGCTGGGACTGGCGCATACCGGTTTTGACTTCCCCTTGCACACGCTCGAACAGTGGCTTGAAGGTCTGGAAATCCTCGCAGGGCTTGCGATCCGCGATCTCCTCGGCGGCGTGCTTTTCGGCGCTGGTGCGGACATGGCGCAAGACCGTGATGTCGTTTGCATCGGCGACGCTCGTCAACTCGGCGGCCAGGTCGTCGATGTCGATGGTTTCCTCCGCCGGAACGGCAGCGGCTGGCGCAGCGGCAAGCAAGCCCTGATGATCCAGCGGCTCCAGCAGGGCGCGGCAGTCCGGGAGCGTGCGCAAACGGTCGAGCCGCACGGCGTAAAGGCGCTCGAAGATGTCACGGTCTTCTCCATGCTGCGGCGCACGTCCGTGCTTCTCGACGAAACGTTGAATCTCCTCGAAGCCAGCGATGACACGCTCCTCACTGGCCGGGCGTCCATTTTTCTTCTCGGGCGGCGCGAACTCGGCCAGCTCCGCAGCGAGTGCATCAAGATCGGCGTTACTCAAAGCGGCCCTCCGCCCTGAAGCGCATGAAGGCAGCCGCGCCTTCGGCCATGCGTCGCTCCCAGGCATCCTGAGAATCGAGCGCGGGAATGCGGCCGCGCTCCTTCTTGAACTGGACGGCGCGAATGGCCATCTCTTTGGCCTCATCCGGCGTCAGGCTGGTGCGCTTGGCCGAGATGGCCGCCGCGACTTGCTTCAGGCTGTCCGCGCTCATGGTCTTGGCGAGGATGGCGTAGGCTTCGCCGAAGGGGTTGATGCGGTCGATCAGGTCGATGTCCAGCTCGCGCACGTCCATCGCAAAGCGACGCACGCCGGTAATCAGCGCGGTGTTGGGCGCCCCGTCGCTTTCGCCTTCGGTGACCAGCCGCTTGGCCTGTTGCGTCAGGTTGAGGGCGGCAATGGCGTGCTGGCGCACCGCCTCCTGATCTTCGGCATCCAGCTCTGGATACTTGTCCTTGATGATCTTGCCCATGCGGAGCTGGGTCAGCTCTTCAGGCACGAGTTCCTCATCGAACAGGCCGCGCTCGATGGTGGGCTTGTCCTGCACGAAGGCGGCGATGACTTCGTTCAAATCTTCCTGGCAGATGCGCGCCGCCTCTTTGCTCTTGGGCGCGGCGAGGCCCTTGATCTCGATCTGGTACGCCCCGGTCTGCTCATGGACGCCGATGTTGCAGCGGGCCGGGTCATAGCCGCCCGCGCCGTAGTCAAAACCCGGCGTCGGGCCGCTGTCGGGGTTCTTGGGTTTGAACTCGAAGCGCGGGGCAAGCACCTGCTCCATCAGCAGGCTGGCCGCAATGGCCTTCAACGTATCGTTGACGGCTTCAGTGACCGCTTCTTCGGCGGCGTCCGGCTCGGCGATCAGATTGGTGAACCTTGCGCGGGTCTTGCCCGGCGCGTCGCGGGTAGCTCGACCGATGATCTGCACGATCTCGGTCAGGCTGGCGCGGTAGCCCACGGTCAGCGCGTGTTCGCACCAAATCCAGTCGAAGCCTTCCTTCGCCATGCCCAGCGCGATGATGATGTCCACATGGTCGCGGTTGTTCTTCTGCGCCGGGTCTTTGAGCGCGGCGGACACGCGGTCGCGCTTGGCGGCATCGTCATCGACGAGATCAGCGATGCGCAACACGCGGCCATCGGGGCGCTTGACGATCTGGAAGCCGGTGGCGGCGTCGATGCCTTGCCATTCTCCCAGCGCCTCGATGATGTGTTCCACCTCGCGCATTTTGTCCTTCGTGCTTTCACGCGAATTGACGTTGGGGATGTGGATGATGGTCTTCTCGGCGGGGTCGAGGACGTTGAGGAGGTCATCGACGTAAGGCCCGCTGTAGAAGAAATAGCCGATGTTGAGTTGCTTGAGGTACTCGTAGCCGTTGAGTTGTTCGTAGTAGGTGTAGGTGACGGTATCGAATTTCGACTCGTCTTGCGGGGCCAGCACCGCTTCGGCGTCGCCCCGGAAATAGGAGCCGGTCATGGCGACGATGTGCGTCTTGCCCCGTGCGATGAATTGGCCCAGGTGCGCGCCCAGCTTGTTGTCGGGATTGGCCGAAACGTGGTGAAACTCATCAACCGCGATCAGGCGGTCATCGAACGCCTCCACGCCATAGGCATCAACCGCGAAGCGGAAGGTGGCGTGGGTGCAGACCAGCACCTTGTCGTCGCTTTCGAGGAACGCGCCAAGGGATTTGACCTTGCCGCCGTTGTCATTGCCTGGCGCGTTGCACAGGTTCCACTTGGGTTCGACCTGCCAGTCGGCCCAGAAGCCGTACTTCGACAGCGGCTCGTCGTTGAAGCTGGCACCGATGGACTTCTCCGGCACGACGATGATGGCCTGCTTCAAGCCCTGGTTCTTGAGCTTGTCGAGTGCCACGAACATCAGCGCACGGCTCTTGCCCGA
>JBDHRB010000011.1:0-13994 GCA_039807355.1 Candidatus Competibacteraceae bacterium | reverse complement strand
CGGCCAAACTCGGCAACGCCGACTTTCTCGGTCGCGCCCCGGCTGAGGTGGTGGAAAAGGAACGCGCCCGGGTCGCGGAACTCCAAACCGCGGCGACTAAACTGGAAGAACAATTGGCGCGCATCCGGCAACTGTGAGCCTTGGTTATCGCCCGGCTCGCCCTCAACAAGGAACTCGCAATGGACACTCAAGAACCTGCATCCGTAACCAAGCCCAAGCTGGGCGCTAAAGTCACCCAGGTCGCTACCCTCTATCACCCGCGCACCTGGAAGGAAAAGGGCCTGTGGTGGACCCTTGGCCTGTTTCTGGTCACCTATTTCATCGTCGTCGCCGTGCTGGGTTTCATCTGGTCAAATTCGCCGGGTGATTTCGACGTGCGCGAACAGGCGTTGGTGGTGGCGAAGAATGAGCAGAAAAAGCTGGTGCCGGGCTATATCACTACCGCGACGGCGATCCGCATTGCCGAAACCCTGCTGAAAAAACCCGGCGGCTATCTGAGCAATGACGTGACTCCGCCCGGCGTGTATCTGGACAATATCCCGAACTGGGAATTTGGCGCGTTGACCGAACTGCGCGATCTGGTGCGCTCGATGCGCAACGATTTCAGCCGTTCCCAGAGCCAGTCGGTTGAGGACAAGGATTTACAGGTCGCTGATCCGCAATTCAATTATGATTCGGAATCATGGATTTTGCCTTCCACCGAGTCGGAATACCGCAAGGGCGTCGATGCGCTGTATCGCTACCTGGAGCGGCTCGCCGATCAACGCTCGACCGATGGGCAGTTCTTCACCCGCGCCGATAATCTGAGCACTTATCTGGAAGTCGTGGAAAAGCGCCTGGGCAGCATTGCGCATCGTCTGGCGGCCAGCGCCGGCCAAACCCGCTTTAACACCGACCTGGCTGGCGATCCCGGCGCTCGTCAATCGACGCCGGTTCCTGAACAAACCGAGTTCAAGACGCCGTGGACCAAGATCGACGACGTGTTCTTTGAAGCGCGAGGCTATACCTGGGCGTTGCTGCACACCCTGCGGGCGCTGGAGGTGGATTTTGCCGGCGTGTTGCAGAACAAAAATGCCGTGGTCTCGCTCAAGCAGATCATCCGCGAGCTGGAGAACACCCAGGACTTTATCTGGAGTCCGCTGATTCTCAACGGCACCGGCTTCGGCCCGATGGCCAATCACTCGCTAGTGATGGCCTCGTACATCTCCCGCGCCAACGCCGCGATTATCGACCTGCGCAATTTGTTGTTGCAGGGCTAATGGCGGATTTCAAAACTCACCTGATCGGGGCGGCCACCGTCAGCGGACTGGCCGCCACCGTGCTGGTGATGACCGGCCAGTTTCCCCATCAGGCGATCATCGGCTACTTTGTCCTCGGCGTGATCGGCGGGCTGTTGCCGGACATCGACTCGCCGCATTCCATCCCGGTGCGCCTGGCTTTCATGGCCTTGGCGGTGATCGCCGGGTTTCTGGTGGTCTTCACCTTTGGCCGGCGTTATTCACTGGTGGAACTGATCCTGCTCTGGGGCGGCTGCTTTGTGCTGATTCGCTACGGAGTGCTGGAGGCGCTGGATCGGTTTACCGTGCATCGCGGTTTGATTCACTCGCTGCCGATGGCGGCGAGCTGCGGTTTAATCACCACCTTGCTGGCTTATCAGGCGTTCAACGCTTCAGTGGTTCACGCCTGGATGTGCGGGACGTTCGTCACCCTGGGCTTTCTCGTCCATCTGCTGCTCGACGAGTTCTACAGCGTCAATCTGTTCGGCAAGAAACTGCTGAAAAAATCCTTTGGCACCGCCTTCAGTCTGGGCAGTTTGCAGCAACCCCTGGGCACGGCAGCGCTGTATCTGGCGGTGATCGGGCTGTTCTACCTGTGTCCGCCGCCGCAACCGTTTGCCGAGCTGATGTTGAATCGCAGCACCTATCACCGGATTGTCCAGCGTCTGCTGCCGGGCGAGACCTGGTTTCCGGGGTTTCTGCGCCGGGTTACGCCGGAAAGCCTGTACAGCGAACGCTAGAAGTTTTTCCGCAAATCCATCCCGGCGTACAGGCTGGCGACCTGTTCAGCGTAGCCATTGAACGGCAGGGTGTCGCGGCGGAAGAATTCGCCGATGCGCCGCTCCTTTTTCTGACTCCAGCGCGGATGATCGACTTCAGGATTGACGTTGGCGTAAAAGCCGTATTCGTCCGGGGCGGCGCGGTTCCAGGTGGTGGCTGGCATTTGTTCGACAAAGCGGATTTTTACAATCGACTTGATGCTTTTGAAGCCGTATTTCCATGGGACCACCAGGCGCAAGGGCGCGCCGTTCTGATTGAGCAATTCCTTGCCGTATAACCCAGTGGCCAGCAAGGTCAGCGGATGCAGGGCTTCATCCATGCGCAAGCCTTCGACATAGGGCCAGGGCAACAGGCGGGTTTTCTGCGCCGGCATCTGTTCCGGGTCGAACAGCGTGGTGAATTCCACATAGCGGGCGCTGGCGGTCGGTTGAAAACGCGGCAGGATGTTTCCTAATGGGACGCCCAGCCAGGGAATGACCATCGACCAGCCTTCGACGCAGCGCAGCCGGTAAATGCGTTCTTCCGGGGAATGCCCGGCCAGAACATCCTCCAGCGCATACTGGCCGGGCTTTGCGCAGTGTCCCTCCACGGTCACGCTCCAGGGTTTGGTTTTCAGCCGGCCAGCGTTCTCCGCCGGGTCAGCTTTGCCGGAGCCGAACTCATAGAAATTGTTGTAGGAAGTCACGTCTGGATAGGGCGTGAGTTTCAAATCGTCGTCCGGCGCTGCGCCGCGCCCGGCAGTCGGCCATAGCGCGACAGCGCCCAGGGCGACTGCGGTTTTCAGAAAGTCGCGGCGGCGGGCGTAAAGTTCCGGCGGGGTGATGTCCGAAGGGTGAAGATCGGCGGGTTTCTGGATCAACATGGCGCGGCTCCCAAAGGTAGACTTGTTTATGACCTTGTTCCCAATTCGCAAGTTGCGTTTCTCACCCAGGGCTGACCCATGACGCCACAACGCACCCGCTGGCCGCACCGCCTGAGCAAACCGCTGGTATTCATCATCTGCCTGTTGCCGCTGGCCTGGTTGCTCTGGCGATTCGGGAGCAATCAACTGGGGGTAAATCCGGTGGAGACCTTGAGTCATCGCACCGGCGACTGGAGTTTGCGCTTCCTGCTGTTGACCTTGGCGGTGACGCCGCTGCGGCGGCTGACCGGCTGGAATGGCGCACAGCGTTTCCGGCGCATGTTGGGCCTGTTCGCCTTTTTCTACGCCAGCCTGCACTTTCTCGTCTATCTGATTTTCGACCAGTTTTTCGATCTGGCGGCAATCCTCGCCGACATCGCCAAGCGACCCTACATCACTGTGGGTTTTGCCGCCTTCGTGTTGCTGATTCCGCTGGCGGTCACCTCAACCCAGCGAATGATCAAGCGCCTGGGCCGCTCTTGGACGCGCTTGCATCGACTGGTGTATCTGATCGCCGTGCTGGGCGTACTGCATTACCTGTGGCTGGTGAAAGCCGATCTGCGCGAGCCGTTGCTGTACGCGGCAATCCTCGGCGTGCTGCTGGGTTATCGGTTGTGGTGGTGGCGGATGCGCCGCGCCGGGACCTCCTGATCGGCGTCAATCCATTGACGATTTCTCCGCCCCTCCAGGCACCGCGCTTCGAGTCAAAATTATGACGCTGATTTTTTTGCCCTAATAGGCTGATTTAAAATTATTTTTAAATCTGGCATTGAATATGCTGTGTTTGGCGACGCCATTTCTCAGGCTTTCGATGGGATTCGTAAAGCGGCCATCGGCATAAAAAGGGCAAAACAATGGAAACCAAATGGATGCGCTTTATCGAGATGTCGGCCCAGGCCCTCGCGCTGGTCAGCGTCTGGCGCAGCGCTTCAGCGATGGTGACCAGCGCCGGCGCTATCGGCGAGCCGCTGGGCTTGTTGCACACCCTCGAACCGCTAGCGATTCCCGCCACGGTGCTGGCGGTGATGGGTTCCATCGCCGCAACGCAAATTCGGCTGCGCAGTCGGCGCAAACTGCGCAAGCTCCTCGATGACCAGCGGGTTGAATCCTCGCGCTCCGTGGTCGAGGCGCTGGCAACCGACTGGCGCGAGCAAGTGATTTTGGATTTGCGCCGCCAGATTGCGCAGCTCAACGAGGAGCGCGAACGCCTGAATGGATTGCTTCAGGAAAAGAGTCTGTGCCTGCGCAAAGACCCGCTGACCGGAGTTTTCAATCGGCTGGCCTACAATGAGCAACTGGAACAGGAATTTCACCGCTGGCAACGCTTCGGCAATCCGTTGACCTTCGTCATCTGGGATGTCGATCACTTCAAACAGATCAATGATGCTTACGGTCATGCGCTCGGCGACGAAGTGTTGCGCCACATCGCCGCGCAGTTGAGCGTCCGTTTGCGCAGCACCGATTTTGTCGCCCGCTACGGCGGTGAAGAATTTGCCATGCTATTGCCGGGCGCGGACGCTGAAGCGGCGCTGCAACTGGCCGAGCAAATTCGCCAAAACATCGCCGAGACTGCGTTCAGCGTCGGCGAGGCGCAAATTGCGGTGACGATTTCCTGCGGCATAGCCAGTTTCGAGCCGGGCGACTCCGCGCAAAGCGTATTCAAACGCGCCGATCATGCCTTATACCGGGCCAAACAGACCGGGCGGAATAGCTGTCGGGTGGGTTAATCCCGTCTTTACCGAGCGGCGCTGCGCCGAATCCACACTTCGGCGCTGACGCTCTGACCGCTCTGATCCAGCACAGTGATCCGCGCTAATCCTTCGCCGTCCGGTTGCCAAAACGCCTCGCGCCGCCACGGGTCAGCGGTTAGCGGTTGACCGTTGACCAGCCAGTGCAACGGGCGCACCCCGCCTTGCGCTGCTAATGGCAATTCCGCCAGTTGACCCTCCGCATCAGGCAATTCAACGGTCGCGCCAGCGACGGGAAAGGTGAGGTCCAGTGTCGGGGCGTGCAGCGTTTCCAGCGCCGGGCGGGTGCGGAAATAGCGCAAGCGTTCTGGCAACTGGTCGCGGTTGACCCCGCGCAGAACATCAGCGGGCGGCGCGGCGGGCGGATGGAGCGGTTTCGGCAGCAGGTCGAACACCCGGAACAGCAAGGGCGCAGCGGTATTGCGGCCATAATGGCCAGGACTGGGCGAACCGTCCGGTCGCCCCACCCAGACCCCGACCGTGTAATCCGTGTCGAAACCCAGCGCCCAGGCATCGCGGAAACCATAGGAAGTGCCGGTTTTGTGGGCGATCCGGCGCGGTTGGGCGGCGCTGTCCGGCGGCGCAACATTTTGCGGAACCGGCGAGCCGCGCAGAATCTCGCCCAGATACCAACAGGCGGTCGGCGACAGCAGCGCATATCCCGGCGTTTCAGGATCATGCGGACTGAAACGCAGCGGCTTGACCCGTCCGTCATCGGCAATGCTGGCGTACAGCGTCACCAGCATTTCCAAGGTAGCGCCGACCCCGCCCAATGCCAGCGGCAATCCCGGTTGCGGATGCGCGGTATTCCAGCGCAACGGCAAGCCGGCCTCACGCAGGCGCGCCGCCACCCGCGCCGGCCCGATTTGATCGAGTACCGCCACCGCCGGGATATTCAGCGACTGTTGCAGGGCTTCGCGCACGGTGACTTGCCCGGCGTAGGTATTGCGGAAATTGGTTGGGCGGTAATCGCCAAACCGGGTCGGCGTATCTTCGATCAGGGTTTCCGGGTGAATCAGCAGATCGTCAAATCCCAATCCGTAGATCAGCGGTTTCAGCGTCGAGCCGGGCGAACGCACCGCCTGAATCAGGTCGATCTGTCCGGCGCGGCGCGGATCATGAAAATCGCCGCCGCTGACATAGGCCAGCACCTGGCGCTGGCGATGCGCCACCACCAATAAGGCGATGCTGCCGTGCGGGTCAAGCTGCGGGTATTGCTGGCGAACCAGGGTTTCCAGGGTTTGTTGCAAATTCCGCTCGATGAAGGTGCGGTATTGCGTGGCGTTCGCTTCGGCGGTGCGCAACCGTTCGGCCAGATGCGCCGCCAGCGTCGGCAGGGCGCGGCGCTGTTGCGGCAACGCTTCTTGAGCGGCTTCAGCCGCCTGGCGGGCCGTCAGTACGCCAAAGCGCACCATCCGCGCCAACACCTTGTCGCGGGCGGCCCGCGCCCGTTCCGGGTAACGGTCAGGCCGCAGCCGCGACGGCGCTTGAGGCAATGCGACCAGCAGCGCCGCCTCGCCAGCGGTCAAGCGCGACGGTTCCTTGCCCAGCCAGGCCAGCGCAGCGGCGCGGACGCCCTCCAGATTACCGCCATAGGGGGCCAGGGTCAGATAAAAGTTGAGAATTTCCGCCTTGGAATAGCGGCGTTCCAGTTGCAGGGCGCGCAGCATTTCCCCGACCTTGCCCGGCAAATCGCGTTGATGCGGCTCCAGCAGGCGGGCGGTCTGCATAGTCAGGGTCGACGCCCCGGAGATGATCCGCCCATGACGCAGCCACTGGCCGAGCGCCCGCGCCAGCGCCAGCGGATCAATGCCGGGATGCGCGGCAAAGCGTTGATCTTCATAGGCCAGCAACATGCGCAGATACAGCGGATCGACCTCAGCGGTTGTTGCCGGCAACCGCCAGACCCCCGGCGCAACGGTGAAGCCGCGCAGGATGCGTCCGGCAGCGTCCAGCACCAGCGCTGAAGTTTGCTCGGCGCGGGCGGTCGGCGGGGGAAAGTTGCGCTCCAGCGCCAGCAGCAGCGCCAGGCTCAGAATCAGCAGAATCGCGTAGCGCCAGCGCATCGACCGGCCGGAAATCGTGCGCCGCATCCGCTTAACCGGAGGCGCTGGCCCCGCCGCGCACCCAACTGGAAAAAGCGTTGCGGTTGCGCGAGCAGATCACCACTTTGCCCCGCCCGGAAAAGCGTAAGACCAGCCCTTCGCCGCTGGTCACGCTATTCACCAGGCGGCTGAACATCCCGCCGCTTTGCTGACTCGGCACCGAAACTTCATAGTTCAACTGACGATCCCAGGCCACCACATGGGCGTTGTCGATAATCACGTCCTTGCCGGGTTCGACATCGAGAATAAAACCGGAGCCAAAGCCGGAAACCGCTAGCTGGCCCTGGCCGGTCGCCTCCATGACGAAGAACCCGCCGGACTGGGCGAACAGCGCATTGCCGAGGCTTTGCGTGCGCACTTTCAGATCGACGCCGCTTTCCGCAGCCACGAATGCGCCATCATTGAGCAGGTACTGGGTGGCCCCGACTTCCAGCACCTGAATGGTTCCCGGCAGTACCGGCGACAACAGGCAATCGCCGTCGCCCCGGGTCGCTTCGATGTGCTGCTGAAAGAACGATTCGCCGTTGGCGAAACGGCGCATCAGGGCGCTGCCCAGGCCGCCGGTCATTTTGCCGGTCAGGTCCAGCGCCGCTTCCATCATCACCATCGCGTCGGATTCGCAAAAAATCTTTTCGCCCTTGCGCAGGGAAATGTGCAGAAAAGGATCAACGTCGCCAGTGACGGTAAAAATCGCCATGGAATTATTCCTCGCAAGTCAAGCGGATACCTGAGACAGATTCAAAATCGCCACCGGCGCTTGCTGTTCCAGATTTTCCGCCATGCCCAGGATCAAATGCGCTTTTTCATCACTCGACATCATTTCTTCAATCGCTTGCCAGTGATCCCAGGACAGGTTAGAGATATTGACCACTTCATCGACAATCAAGCCAAACAAACGCTGGCTTTTTAAAATCACCGCGATTTCCTGATGATGACTGCGGTAAATCTTTTTTGCGTCATTAAACAGATCAATCATTCTGCGCAAGTCGTGATTTTTTTTGCTGGCAATTAACTGACAGGCTTCTTCAGTCAGGTTCTCAGCCACCAGTTTTTCAACCTCAACCGCAATATTGTGAATGCTGCTGTGGGGTTTCTCAAAGTTCTCCAGTATGGCTTTTAATACCCCATCTTTAATTTCCGGCAAGGTCTTGTAATACCATTGACCGAATTTGCATTGTCGGGGATCAGTCGCCAGGGTAAATCGCTTACCTTCATTGACGCAAGCCTGTAGCGTATTCAGCCAATGAACATGGTCTTGCTCGCGGGCATCCATTAAATCGATAAATCCATCAATTTCACTTTTGAGCGAAGGAATGCCCAAACGCTTTCTCAGGTCGATTAAACAAACCGGCTGTCCTTGATAGTTGATAATTCCGCGCATATAGGACGGCAGGTTAGGAATCGGGGTGATCTCGGTCAAGGCGAGGATGGATTGCACATTGTCGCAAGGCGCGGCAAAGAAACTGTCTTGAATGCGCAGGACAGCCCACAGGGACAGCGGATCGAATGGAGCAGGCATGGTGTTAGCGAACCTGGATGAAGGTGAGGTGCGGGTGAACTGGAATCAGAGACTCCAGCGCGTCGGTTATTAACGGTCGGGGTTCTGGCGCGGCCCGGCCTTGGCGGAGGCGCTGCGCGGTCCGGCGGCGAGCGGCTGTTCTTTCAAGCGCCGCCACAGGGTGGTGCGGCTGATGCCCAGCTCTTTGGCTACCAGACTGAGATTGCCTTGATGAAGTTCCAGCAAGCGCCGGATTTCCGCCTGTTCCATTTTCTCCAGCCGCGATGGCTCCCGGTCGCTTTCAAACAGCGCCGCCGGCAGCCATTCGCCGGGTTCAATTTGTGCGCCGCTGCTTAAAATCAAGGCGCGCTCCACCAGATTTTCCAGCTCGCGGACATTACCCGGATAATCATAATCGCATAAAGCGCGCAGGGCTTTCTCGCTGAAACCGTCCACTGAAATTTTTAGTTTGCGCTGCTTTTTCTTCAGGCAATGTTCGGCCAACAGTGGAATGTCCTCCATTCTTTCCCGCAGTGGCGGCAAATGAATCGGGAATACATTGATCCGATAATATAAATCCTGGCGGAACCGCCCTTGTTCGACTTCCAGCGGCAGATTTTTATTGGTTGCAGCGATAATGCGCACGTCGGCCTGACGATATTCATGATCGCCGACCCGGCGAAACCGCCCTTCCTGCAATACCTGTAATAATTTCACCTGCAACATCGGACTCATTTCACTGATTTCGTCAAGAAACAGCGTGCCGCCATCGACGATTTCAAACAGTCCTTTATGATCCTGCACCGCGCCGGTGAATGCGCCGCGTTTATAGCCGAATAATTCGCTTTCCAACAATGCTTCGGGCAGCGTTCCACAATTTTGTTCGATAAACAGGCGCTCGCGCCGTGGCCCCTGGGCGTGAATATGACAGGCCAGCAGGGTTTTGCCCACCCCGGTTTCGCCCATTAACAACACGGTGGCGGTGTTGTGAATCACCCGGTTGATCCGCTCCAGCACCTGGCGCATTGCCGGGCTGCGCCCGATCACTTCGGCGCATTGCTGGTTTTTGCTGATCTCGGTTTTTAGAAAGGTGTTTTCCAGTTGCAGGCGTTCATTGGCGGTTTGCAGCGCCTTGAGCAAACGCCGGTTTTCCATTTCCAGTTCATAGGTTTCCAGGGCGCGCCGCACCATCAGGCGCAATTCCTGACGCTCCCAGGGCTTGGTCAGATATTGATAAATATGTCCTTGATTGATCGCCTCGATCAGCGCGGCGGTGTCGGTGTAGCCGGTCAAAATAATGCGGATGATCTGCGGATTGATTTGAATGACTTTTTCCAGCAACTGCACCCCGGTCATGCCGGGCATACGCTGGTCGGTGATGATTAGAGCGATGTCTTGCTGTTGCAAAATCTCCAACGCCTCAGCGGCGCTGGCGGCGGTGAATACGTCGTGATCTTCGGCAAAGGTCAGGGTCAGGCTGCGCAAGATTTCTTTTTCGTCATCGACGATCAGCAGATTATGACGGTTCATCGGGATTTTTCCGGGGAGCGCAACGGCAACTCGATGATGAATTCTGCGCCTTCGCGCAGTTGGCGGTTAACCCGGAGGGTTCCGCCGTGTTTGTGGATAATGCCGTAGCTGATGCTCAAGCCGAGTCCGGTGCCAGCGCCGACCGCCTTGGTGGTGAAAAAAGGATCAAAAATCCGATCAAAATGCGCTTCGGCGATGCCGGGGCCGTTGTCACGAATGGCGATTTCCACGCAGGTTTCGTGGGCGCGGGTGCAAATCCACACGTCACCGCGTTCCGGGATGGCCTGTGCGGCGTTTTGCAGCAGATTCATCAGCACCTGATTGAGCTGGCTGGGATAGCATTCAATCAAGGGCAAAACCCCGTAGTCGCGGTGCAGGGTGATGCGCTCGCCATACTGGGAGTTGAGCAGGTTCAGGGTGGATTCGAGGCTGTCATGGATATTGGTTAGCGCCAGACCCGGATCGTCTATCCGCGAGAAGGTGCGTAAATCCAGCACGATTTTTTTCACCCGCATCGAGCCTTCCTGGCAACTGGCGATTAACTCGCGCAGGGTTTGCAATGTCGTTTCCAGATGGGCGTTTCTGCGGCTTGGCGTGTCGTTCCACGGCTCCGGCGGCGCGGCTGGCGTGGAAACCACTCCGGCCAGGCGCTCTACATAGTCCTGGATAAATTCCAGATTGCTGTGAACGTAGCTGATTGGATTGTTCAACTCATGGGCGATGCCGGCGACCAACATGCCCAGCGAGGCCATTTTCTCGGATTGGATCAACTGTTGCTGGGCGTTGCCCAGTTCTCGATAGGCGGCTTCCAGCAGGCGATGCCGCTCAATCAATTCTTGATGGGTGTTGAGCAGTTCTTGGGTGCGTTCGGTGACTTTGCGTTCCAGTTGACGATTCACCTGTTCGAGCAAGCGCCGTTGCGCCCGTTCGGCGCGGATGCTGCGTATGAGCAAATGACCGCTGTAGGTCAGCGCCAGCAGGCTGATGATTGAGAACAGCGGCAGCCAAATCCCAGCTTTGGCGAAACTCCATTCGGCGAGCGCCAACATCAGTCCAGAACCGAGCAAGACGCTAAACGGGGCGGCCAACGGATTGATCCAGGCGAAAAATCCGCTGAACAGCAAGGCCAGCGCCAGCAACAGGAACCCGTGCTGTTCCAGCGTCAGCGGCTGGATGAAATCGCCGTGCAGAAGATTGCTGATGATCGTCGCTTGCAGCTCAACCCCGGATAACAGTGTACCGTGGCTCCAGGAAAATGGGGTCAGAAACGAGTCGCTATCCGAGTTTTGCGCTTGCGCGGTTGCTTGCAGCGACTGACCGACCAGGACGATCTTGCCGTTGAACACGCCGGGCGGCAGCAGCGTTTCGTAGTCGAGCGCCTGATAGTAGGAAACGGTTTTGATGGTGCGCGCTGGCCCGCGATAGTTGATGAGTTGATCCTGCAATAAGGAGGTCGGCGGATTGAAAGACGGCCATTCGGGGAGGGTCAGGGTCTCCACCCCACTGAGGAAATTCCGAAAGGTTTGCAGCGCAAACGACGGCATATCCACGCCGATCAGGCGGGTGCGCCGCGCTACGCCATCCAGGTCAAGGCTGACCGAGGGATGACCGACCAACGCAGCGTCGCGCAACGCCCGGAGCGGGTGAATCCAGGCGCTGTGGTGAAACAGCGGATCGTCGATGCGCGAAAGCACGCTGACCAAGACCACCGGATGGGTGTTATTCGCGTTTTGCACAGCGCGGAGCAGCGCCTGATCGTCGTCGGGGTTGGAAGGTTCGGCGAACAGAATGTCGAAGCCGATCACTTTCGCTCCGGCCTGTTGGAGTTTTTCGATGAGTTGGGCGTGCAGACGGCGCGGCCAGGGCCAGGGGTGGCGCAATTCGGCCATTGAGGGTTCGTCAATGGCGACAATCACGATCTGTTCAGGCGCGGGTAGGGGGCCGCGCAGGGTGAATAATAGATCGAGTCCTTTTAATTCGATAAAGGAAAAAAACGACAGTTGGCTGAGAATCAGCGTAATTCCCAAAGCGCCGGCAGCAATTAATACCGCCGGCAGGATGGGAGTTTTTAATTTCAAGGCGCGATCTCAGTAAGGGCAGGGGTCTTTCCATGCCCAACCGCCATTGGTGCGCACCCAGCATCCGGCTTTTGACGGATCTTCAGCAGCGGTGACGGTTAAAATAGCACTCCCGGTCGGCGCTGATTGGGGATCGACTTTAACGACTCTGACTGTTCCCTGGTTATCGGAGATCACCATCAGAATTGTATTGGGTTGAATATTGGAAAGGGTATCGGCAGGCATTTCAACGCCGGTTAATTTCATCGGATTTTCTCGTTTGAGTGGCTAAAAATTAAGAATCAAACGACCAAGGAAGGTGCGCTCAGGAAGGTAAAGAGGACTGACGAATCCTCCGGTTTGAAAAGTGTAATCCTGGAAATTAAAGTGTCGGTCAAACATATTTCTCACCTCCAGAGTGATGACGCCCTGTCGCTCCGGCAGGCGATAACCGATTCCCGCATCGAACAGGGTAAATTCTTCATTTTGCGTGGGCAAAAAGGCCGGCGATGCATTGGGTGGCGACTGGGGATCAATCATCTGAATGTCCTGATTGACATAAACCATGCTCCATCCGGCGAAAAAGCCCGATGGATCAAAATACTGGATTTTCAGCGGTAGAGAAAAGGTTTGCAGGTGCGCGGGAATTGACGCAAAAAGCTGGCACAACAAGCAACCTTGCTCTTTGAATTCTTCATAGCGCCCTGTCGCGGAAAGCGCCCAGCGGTCATCAGGCGCCCAGTATAAATAGGCGCTGTAAAAAGTTTCCTGATTCGGCTCGATAAAATAGAATTCCGGGATATTCAGGGTTCCAAAGGGCGTGTCATTATCCCGTCTCAACGCTTCCAGGCCGCCGGACAGCCGGTCGGTAAAGCGAACATCGAGACCCACCCCGTAATTCTTCGATACGGTCAGATTGATAAAGTCAATGATCTGATTAAATCCGGCCACTTGCGTCGGCTCGATGGTCTGACGATTGGTGAATTCCCGTTTAACCGTCTGGAAGGCGGCGGCTCGCAGTGAAATCTGATCATTGACGGCCCACTGCACGCCCAGTTTTGGGTTCACTTCGTTCAGGCGCGCATAAGGACCATCGTCTGATTCATAGCTCAAACCGAGGGTCCAAATCACATTTTCTGGGATTTTAATATTGACGTAGCTGTAGGCAATTTTCTGAGTCGATTCACTCAGAAACTCAAGGTCATCCATATCGTAGTCTGTAGAATCGGCGCTCAGACCGGAAGTCACATTAAATGCATCCTGACGGTAAATGAGTTGAGTTTCTGCCTGCATGCCTTTTATTTTTTGTTTAATAGAGTCATTGGGGTTTCGGAAACTCCTTAAAAAATCCTGATCGGTATAAACCAGCGAGGTGATCCACTGGGTTTGCGGCGACAGTACATAACGCGCTCCGACGCGAGCCATCTCCTGATCGAGGTCGGTGCGTTGAAAGGAGCGGAAGGAGCCGTCATAACGGGATTCCAGGTCGCCGCTCAAGGTTTCCAGAGAGCGATATTCGGCCTGAAGATTAAATTGCGGAGTGACGGCGCTCTGGAGGAACAGATTATAAAGGTTATGCTCCAGATCGTTATTGGGTCGGTGGCCGTTGTTTTGATAGTGAAACTGACCAAGGCTATAAGAGAACCGCTCAGTTAAACCGGCGACGATCAGTTCATCACCCCAGGCGCCCTGATCGCCGCCTGCCCCGGAAAAGTAGAGTGAGGGTTTGTCGCGCACGAACAGGGGATTGAATTCATACAGCGACGGCGATAACGGCCCGGCGCTGGGCAAGGCCAGTCGGGTTTCCGCCATGCGCAGCGAAACCGGGGTGATATTGATCGGTTGCAACAACTGGGCTTGCAGCAATTCGCTGGCGCGCGCTGCTTCAATCCCCGGCAACGCGGCATAGGAATCGGCTAACAGACGATGGGCGGAGTAATTGGCGGGATCGCGGCTGACCGACCGCCAGCCTTGTTGCAAACCGAGCTGGGTAAAGCCCACCTCATTGTAAATCCGTCCCAGGGTCGCCGCCCGCGTCGCCTGGTCTTCATCCAGCAGCAACCGGGAGCGGTACACGCCGCGTTGATCGTTGAGTTCA